>JANXYN010000020.1 GCA_025356035.1 Geobacteraceae bacterium | reverse complement strand
CAGGATCGTGGCAGCCACCAACCAGGACCTGGAAGAGAAGACCCGGCAGAAGACCTTCCGTGAGGACCTTTATTACCGGCTAAACGTGGTCCCGATTCATCTGGTGCCGCTTAGGGAGCGGAAGGAGGATGTGCCGCTCTTGGTCGACTACTTCCTGCAGAAAACCGCAGGAGAGCTGGAGATTCCACAGAAGCGCTGTACCCGCGAGGCACTGGCACTGCTCAGCAGTTACTCCTGGCCGGGGAATATCCGGGAACTGGAAAACACCATCAAGCGGGCGGTGATCCTCTCCTCTGACCCGCTGCTGGCGCCGTCCGACTTTCCGGAACTGCGTGTGCAAAAGGGTGGGGGGCGGCTGGTGGCCAGCGATGAGCTTTCCCTGGAGGCCCTGGTCGATATGAAGCTGCGCGCCTGCCTGACCAATCTGGATAAGATGGAGACCGGCGACATTCATGGCATGGTGATCGAGCAGGTGGAGCGGCCGCTGATCAGGTTTGTCCTGGAGAAGACCCGCGGCAACCAGGTAAAGGCGGCCGATATCCTCGGCATCAACCGCAATACGTTGAGAAAGAAGATCCAGGACCTGGCAATAGATGTAAGGAAGGACTGATAAACAGGGAAAGGTAGAGGTAAAGGTAGAGCAAAAGCAAAACTTTTGCTTCAACTTTTTTTCTTTACCTCTGCCTTTACCTGTACCTGTATTTGTAAAGGGGGTAGTAATGGGAATTAAGGATAAATTTTTTCTGGATCGGGACCAGGCAGTGCTGGTGGTGGTGGATGTGCAGGAGAAGCTCTGCCGGGCCATGGATGCCGAGTGGCTGGAGAAGCTGACCGGCAATATCTCCATCCTTTTGGAGACCGCCAAAGAGCTGCAACTGCCGGCGTTTGCCACCGAGCAGTACGTGAAGGGGCTGGGGGAAACCCTGCCGGTTCTGAAAGAGAAGCTGGCCACGCCGGCCAGCGAGAAGATGAGCTTTAGCTGTTGCGGCGACAGTGCCTTCATGGCGGCGCTTAAGCAGCAGAAGCGCAAACAGGTTATCATCACCGGCATGGAGACCCACGTCTGCGTGCTGCAGACCGTGATCGAACTGCTGGATGCCGGCTACAGCGTCCACCTGGTGAGTGATGCAGTGATGAGCAGGAAAAAGGAGAACTGGCAGGTGGGGCTGGGGGTGGCCGCCGCGGCTGGCGCAGTAGTCACCTCCACCGAGGCCGCCCTGTTCCAGCTCCTCAAGGTGGCGGGGACCGAAGAGTTCAAGCGGCTGTCGAAGCTGGTGCGCTAGAAGCACGGCCCCACCGGCTCACTAATTACTACCTCCAGCAAAGAAAGCTACGCCTGAAAAAGCCTGCATGTGCAGGCTTTTTCTATATACATTGACCCTCTCTTAGGCTGACAGCTCCCGGGCGGATCTAAACTCCATCTCTTTGCCGGTGACCGGATCGAGGAATCGCACCATTCTGGCAATGAGCTGCAGTGGCATGGTGAAGTTGTCGGCCTGTTCCGGCTGCAGCTCCGGATAATACCTGTCGTTGAGGATCTTGAACCCCAGACCGCTCATATGGATCCGCAGCTGATGGGTTTTTCCCGTTACCGGTTCTAGTAGAAAGCGGCCAGTCCTTTCGCTTGCCGACACAAGCCGGATCAGCGAGCGGGCATTTACCTGGCCGGGGGCAGTTGTCATCCGGAACCACGGTTCTCCCGGTACAATCCTGTTTTCGACCAGCCATGGGCCGGTTCCCGACGTCTGCGTGTATTCGGCCAGGGCTTCATAGCTCTTTTCTATGCTACCCCGCAGGAACAGCTCGCTGTACTGGCTCCTGGTTTTGCAGTTTGCGGAAAACAGGACAATCCCTGCGGTTTCCCGGTCGATTCGGTGGAGTGGCGCAAGCTGATGATTTCCGGTGCGCTTGCGCAACCGGTTCAGTAAGCATTCATCAACATAGGGCCCCCCTGGGGTCACCGGCAGATAGTGCGGCTTACAGGCAACAAGGAGCTCCTCATTCTGAAACAGGATTGTTTCGCCAAAGGGAATTACCGGTTCCCGTTCGACTTCCCGGAAATAAAAAATACGCTTGCCGGGGGTATACCCTGTGGCGGTGGTGATCGGTTGGCCATCCTCATCAAGCACCTTCCCTGCGCTGATGCGCAGCTCCCAGCTGTCTTGCGGAACATTGGGAAAGCGTCCGTGCAAAAAACCGAGGATCGAAGGATACGGTTTTTCGACGTTCGGCATGGTGACTTTTGAAGGGTAACGGGAAAGCCCCATGTATAGGTTCCTTGGGTATTGAGTGAAGTGATGGTCAGCCGCTGGTCGATACACGCTAGCGGCCCCATCCTTATAAGGCACGTCCCCGCGGCAGCTGCCATCCCTTCATAATTGCTGCGCCCCTGATACCGATGACCAGCAGGGCGGCCACCGAGAGCTTGACCGGCGCGGGCACCCCGGCCTGGTGCATGAAATAAAAGGCTGCGCCGCCTGCGGCACAGGCCGAGGCGTAGATCTCTTTCTGCAGAATGAGCGGAATCTCGTTGCTGAGCACATCCCGGAGCACCCCGCCGCAGGTGGCAGTCATCACCCCCATGATGATCGCTCCCATGAAGCCGAGGTTAAAGGCGAGCGCCTTGGCGGTACCGATGACGAGGAAGGTGCCGAGACCAAGGGCGTCAAGCAGCAGCAGTGCCTTTTTTTGCCGTTCAAACTTCCGGGGCGCCAGAAACACCAGCACCGCGGTAATGACTGCCAGATAGAGGTAGAGTTCGTTCTTGAAGCAGAAGGGCGGGGTGTCGTTCATCAGTACGTCGCGGACCACGCCGCCGCCGGTGGCGGTGACCACACCCAGGACAATGACCCCGAGCAGGTCCATGCGTTTACGCACCCCAGCCAGTGCGCCCGAGGCGGCAAATGCCACGGTGCCAAGCAGGTCAAGCGCATAGACAATGTCCAGATCGTTATGCATGGCGTTATTTCTTGGGGAGGCGCGATTCGACGAACATGGCGACGAGGGCCTGCGAATCGCGAGCAAAGGCGGTAAACTCGACGCCGAATCCTTCCGGCAAGCCCGGGTTGTTCCGTTCGGTGCGGGTATTGATCCAGGAGACGCGCCCCTTAGCCTGAATCAGCGTGCTTTCAGCATCGGGGAGGGTAAATGCCACATCCAGTTCCGTCCCGGGTGTCATTTCATAGTTGGCGGCAATGTAGATGCCGCGAGCGTTCATATCTATGATGTCGGCGGAGAGGGTGATGCCATAGGCCTTGAATTTCACCGGAGTTGGGCAGGGAATCCTTGTTTCGCGGCGATCAACGGCAGGAATGTAGCGGCGCGCCTCGGTCAGGAAGATATCTCTATTTATCGGTTTGGTCATGAAGCCGTTACAGCCGGCCCGCTGGCAGAGTAGTTTGTCTTCCTCCTTACCCTGGGCGGTGATCATGATGACCGGCACCGGGCGCAGCCGCGGGTCCTGCTTGATCGCCGCGCAGCATGCGGCGCCGTCCATTTTCGGCATATGGAGGTCCATGAACACCAGCGCAAATTGCTCTCTTTTGACCAGCTCCAGGGCCTCGACCCCATCGCCGGCGGTCAGGATTCGCACCGGAGAATTCTTAAAAAAGCCGCGCTGGATTTCGAGAAACATGTTGACGTCGTCAACGAGCAACACATTAGCGGGCTCTATTCCCATAATGTTCAACTCCAATGATCTGAAAAAGCAATTACCAGGAGGCTGCTGGCGTCTCGGCTGAGGAAAGGATCCCGTGGGGATCACACTTGATCAATCTCACCGCCGCCTTGCTCCTGCGCAGTTCTGCAGTTACCCCTTCGGTCGGCGACCATCAACGAAGCGCTGGATCGCCGACAGTGCTTCGGCGTTCAGGCCAATCATCTCCACGCCAACCCCCTCGGGGATGGCAGGCCTGTTCCGCTCGTTCTTCGTGTTGAGCCAGGCGACCCGCCCCCTGGTTTCAATGACACGCTGCTGATCGTCGGGGAGGGTGAACTTCAGGTCCAGGACGTTGCCGAGCATTGGCGCGTAGTCGACCGCCAGGTAAATGCCCCGTTCACTTATATTCAGGCTCTCGCCGCTCATGGTGATGCCGTCGGCCTTGATGGTTACTTCGGTATGGCAGGTAACGCGCTGTTCCCGGCGGTCCACGAGCTCTAAATACTTGCGGGCCATATCCAGAAAGGATTTGCGCTCCACCGGTTTGTTCAGGAAGTCGTCACAGCCCGCCTTCGTGCAGATTTCACGGTCCTCCGGCTTGCCGGCGGTGGTGACGATGATGATGGTTGTGTTTTTAAGAAGCGGGTCGGCCTTCACTGCGGCACAGCACTCGGCACCGTTCATGTTTGGCATGTTGAGGTCCATGAAGACCAGGTCGGGGTGCTCCTTTCTCATTACCTCCAGGGCCTGCACACCATCGTTCGCGGTGAAGACCCGCACCGGAGAAATCTTCAGAAAGCTCTTCTCCAGCTCCAGAAACATGTTGACGTCATCGACCAGCAGAATCTTTGGTGTGGACATCTATCCCCCCCTTGCCTTTCATGAGTGGCGGCCGGCACGACCGTGCCGCAGAGAGCGGCCAGCGTGCCAACTCGGCCTAACCACTAATCGAATTCGATGCTGGCAGCGCCTCTGCCGAAACAAATCCCCCGCTTGGAGTTTTTGATGAAATCGAGCAGATAGCGAACGTCGTCGGTGATGGTAAGCTCTGCTTCGGCCTTAGTCATGGCGTTTTTCAGGTTGAGGCCGCTGCGGAACAGGAGCGCGAAGGCATTCTTGATTGCCCGGACCCGCGGCTGGTCAAAGCCGTTCCGACGAAGTCCGACCAGATTCAGGGTCTTGACGGTATGGGTCTCGTCCATGATGCAGTATGGAGGGACATCCCGTGAGGTGCGCGACAGGCCGCGCATCATGGCGAACTTGCCGATCCGACAGAACTGGTGAACCACGCAGTTGCCGGAGATGATGGCACGGTCCTCGACGACGACATGACCGGCCAACAGCGACCCGCCAGCGAGGATGATGTTGCTGCCGACCTCACAGTTGTGCGCCACATGGGACTGGACCATGAAGAAGTTGTTGTCGCCGATGGTGGTCTTGGTCCCGGGCCGGTTCCCCCGGTGAATGGTGACGTATTCGCGGATGATGTTGCCGTTGCCGATCTCGACGTAGCTCTCTTCCCCCTTGTAGCCGAAGTCCTGGGGGTCGTGGCCGACAATGGCCCCGTAATGAATGGTATTGTTGGCGCCGATGGTGGTCCAGGGGCCGATCACGGCGTTGGCCATGACTTTGGTGCCACTGCCGACGCTGGAATGATCGCCGATGATTACGTTGGGGCCGATTTCTGCATCCGCAGCAACCTTGGCGGTGGCGGAGATGCGCGCGGTCAGATCTATCATGTTCACCTCTTGTTCATGTTAATATTAAGCTGGCAATGTCTGCCGGCCTTTTCCCTCAGCCCTCAGCCGGAATCAGTATTCATTCCGGGCACTATGGTTTTCAAAGCGGGTGTATTCGCCGATGAAGGCGAGCTCCACGGTTCCGATTGGGCCGTTACGCTGCTTGCTGATGATGATTTCCGCATTCCGCTCGTGGTTATCCTTGCAGGAACCGTCCCTCTTTTTGCACTGCTCGCAGTAGACAGCCTCCCGATAGACGAACATGATGACGTCGGCGTCCTGCTCGATGGCGCCGGATTCACGAAGGTCACTCATCATCGGCCGCTTGTCGGTGCGGCTTTCCAGACCTCGATTCAGCTGGGAGAGTGCCACCACCGGAATGTCTAGTTCCTTGGCAAGCGCCTTCAAGGAGCGGGAGATCTCGGAGATTTCCTGCTGGCGGGATTCGGAATTGGTCTTGCCGCGCATCAGCTGCAGGTAGTCAACGATGACCATGCCGATGTTGTGCTCCGCCTTCAGTCGGCGCGCCTTGGCCCGCATCTCCAGTACCGAGATGGCGGGGGTGTCGTCGATGAAAATCTTTGCTTCGTGCAGCTTGCCGGCAGTTCTGGTCAGTTTCGGCCAGTCCGCGTCCACCAGGTGGCCGGTCCGCATCCGGCTGGAATCCACCCTCGCCATGGAGCAAAGGAGTCGCGTCACCAGCTGCTCCTTGCTCATCTCCAGCGAAAAGACCACCACCGGTGCGGGAGGGTCTGCTTCGGTGGCGGCATACTGGGCAATGTTCAACGCCAGGGCGGTCTTCCCCATGGAAGGGCGGGCCGCGATAATGATCAGGTCGCCGCGCTGGAAACCGGCGGTCATCTTGTCCAGGTCGAGGTAGCCGGTCGGGGTGCCGGTCACATGCTCCTTCTTCTCGTAGAGCGCCTCGATATTCTTGATGGTATCCTTGAGGATGGCGCTGACCGGGTAATAGGCAGGGCGGATCTTCTGCTCGGAGATTTCGAAAATGACCCGCTGGGAGGCGTCGAGGAGCTCCTCCACATTGGTCTGCTCATCATAGCCCTGGGTGGCAATCTCGGTGGCGGCACTGATCAGCCTGCGGACGATGGCCTTTTCCTTGACGATTTTGCTGTAATAGGCGATATTGGCGGCAGTTGGGACATAGTCAACCAGGTTTGCCAGGTAGGCACCGCCGCCGACCGCTTCCAGTTCCCCGTGCTGTCTAAGCATGGAGGTGAGTGTAATCAGGTCGCATGGCTCATTGCGGTCATTCAGCTCGATCATGGCCTTGACGATCTTGCGGTGGGACTCCCGATAGAAATCTTCCGGGACGAGGAGTTCCAGGACCCGGTTGATAGCCTCATTTTCCAGGAGGATGCCGCCGAGAATCGACATCTCGGCCTCGATGCTCTGGGGGGGTAATTTTCGTAAATCGACTGCGGACATGGACTTCCTGCAAAGATTAAAGAGACCTGGTCGTGGAACGGCCGTTTGACAATATACCCTGCATCTGTGGTGGGGTCAACAAATTTGGCGGTTGCCGCTGCACAGAACTCCATGCACTAACAGGCTAAGCAAAGATAATGCCAGAGCTTCCCGAAGTCGAAATAACCCGGCGTGGTATTGAGCCGTTGCTGGTCGGCAAAACAGTCAGCCGAGTGGTGTTGCGGGTGGCAAAGCTCCGCTGGCCGGTGCCGGCTGAGCTTGCCACGATCCTTCTCGGCCAGACCATTAAGTCTGTGGAGCGGCGCGGCAAATACCTGCTGCTGAACTGCACGGCCGGGCACCTGATTGTCCATCTCGGCATGTCGGGCCACCTGCAGGTCCTGGCTGCAGAGACCCCGGCCGGCAAGCATGATCATCTGGATATTATCTTTGCCAACGGCAGCTCGCTCCGCTTTACCGACCCGCGCCGTTTTGGCGCCATTCTCTGGACCGTTGCCGATCCACTCCAGCATCCGCTCCTGGCCGAGATCGGTCCGGAACCTTTGACGCAGTCTTTTGACGGTGTTACGCTGTTTCAGCGCAGTCGTGGCCGGTCGGTGGCGATCAAACAGTTCATTATGGATAGCCGTATCGTGGCGGGGGTGGGGAACATCTATGCCAACGAGGCCCTGTTCCGCGCCGGTATCCGGCCGGATCGCGCTGCCGGCAGCGAGACACTCGCCAAATATCGGCAGCTGGCTGTGGCGATCAAGGAGGTGCTCCTGCAGGCCATTGACCAGGGGGGGACCACTCTGCGCGATTTCCGTGCCAGCGATGGCCGGCCAGGTTATTTCCGGATCAAGCTCCACGTCTATGGCCGGGGTGGCGAGCCCTGCTCCAAGTGCGGTACTCCCCTCCAGCAGAGCCGCCTTGGCCAGCGTTCCACCTATTTCTGTGGGAGCTGTCAGAAGTGATTTAACAGTCTGCCGGAGGAGTGAGGTACTTGCGCCAATAAACACAGAGGCCGAAGGCGCCGGCAGAAGCAACGAGCAGGGAGCTGCTGCAAATTCTTCTTCACCTCAGCCTTGTAGTGTGCTAATTTGTCGAGAGTAGGCGTTGGCTGGCCTGGAGACATCTTCATGGTTGTAGCGAGAAAATTCCTGGGGGAGATACTGGTAGAGGCTGGCATTATCAGCGCCAAGACCCTGGAGCGGGCTATTGAACGGCAGCGGGCCACGAAAAAGCGGCTTGGCATCGTTCTCGAGGAGATGGGTGTCATCAGCGAAGAGGAGCTGGCTGACGCCCTCGCCCAACAGTTCGGCTTCAAGACGGTGAAGGGGCTGGTGAACTATGCCTTCTCCGAGGAACTTCTCAGCCTGGTACCAAAAGCCATGGCACGGAGCAAACTGGTCTTCCCGCTCCGGCAAAAGGATAACCAGCTGGCAGTTGCCATTACCGACCCTGATCCGGAGACCCTCGATATTCTCGCCGAAGACACCGGACTGCAGATCGTGCCGGTCCTCACCACCCGCCAGGAGATCCAGGCGGTCATTGATAAGCATTATCCCCTTGAAGACTCGGCAGCCGATCAGCGGGTGAAGATCCTGGTGGTGGACGACACGCCGGCCGTCGCCAGCCTGATCGAAGAGACCCTGGTGGGTGAAGGCTACCAGGTGGTAGTGGCCCATGACGGCCTGCAGGGTCTCAGGCTGGCCATTGACGAAAAGCCAAGCCTGATAATCTGCGACTGCGTCATGCCCCGCATGGATGGCTACGGTCTCAAATCGACCATGAAAGCGGTTCCCGCCATCGCCGATATCCCCATTATCCTCCTCACATCCCAATCCAGCAGGGAAGATGAACAGAAGGCACTCAGTTCCGGCTTCCTTGACTTTGTGCCGAAGCCGGTCGACCCGGTGCGGCTGGTGTCCCGGGTGAAGCGGGCGCTGGAGCTGATGAAAAAATTCCGCAAATAGCGGCAGCCTTTCCAGGGTGCCAGTCCATCCACAGGAGCATTTACATGTCGGTACAATTGATGATGTGGCTCGCCTTCGGCTTGCTGGTGGCGGTCATGCTTACCATCGATCTGGGGCTGTTGAACCGCAACAGTCATGAAATCTCCCCCCGGGAGGCGCTAGTCTGGAGCATCGTCTGGGTTACCCTGTCGCTCCTGTTCAACGTTGGCATCTACTTCAAGCTGGGGGAGACCAAGGCGCTGGAGTTCCTGACCGGTTACATCATCGAGAAGTCGCTGTCGGTGGATAACCTGTTCGTTTTCATCATGATCTTTGCCTACTTTGCCATCCCGAAACGCTACCAGCCCACTATCCTCAAATGGGGGATACTCGGCGCCCTGGTGATGCGGGCGATTTTCATCTTTGTAGGTATCGAACTGCTGGATAAATTCCACTGGATGATCTACGTGTTCGGCGGGATCCTCATCTACACCGGGTTCAAGATGGCGTTTGGCGGCGAGGAGGAGATCAAGCCGGAGCACAACCTGCTGGTGCGGCTGGTGCGGCGGTTTTTCCCGATCACCCGCTGGATCCGCGGCAGCCAGTTTTTCATCAAGCGGCGGGGGATACTGGCGGTCACGCCGCTGTTCCTGACGCTGGTGGTGGTGGAGAGCAGCGACCTGATCTTCGCCGTCGACTCCATTCCGGCGATCCTGGCGGTGACCCGTGACCCGTTCATTGTGTACACCTCCAACGTCTTTGCCATCATGGGGTTGCGCGCCCTTTACTTTCTGCTGGCTAGCGTCATGGGGATGTTCGTCTACCTGAAGCTGGGGGTCTCCTTCATCCTCGCCTTCGTCGGGGTGAAGATGCTCCTTTCCTCCATCTATCCGATCCCGACCTCCTTTTCCCTCGGGGTGATCGTCGGGGTCCTGACCATCGCCATCCTCACCTCGATCACCATCGGCAAGAACAGGGGCCATAAAATTTAGGCAGGAAAGAGCGGCACCGGAATCTTTGATGATTGTTTTTCGGGAAACCAGGTAAGTGTAACAGGGTGATGTGGCGGCCGGAGTAAAGCTGCCTTTGGCTAAAATGCAATCGGGAGGAATCATGATCAGCAAGAAAATGGCGGTGGCCCTCAACAAGCAGCTCAATACGGAGCTCTATTCCGCCCACCTCTACCTTTCCATGTCATCCTACGCCAACTTCAGCGGACTCAAGGGGGCGGCCAACTGGTTCATGGTCCAGTACCAGGAGGAGATGGTCCATGTCATGAAGTTCTACACCTATCTCAACAGCCAGGGGACCCATGTTCAGCTCGGCGCCCTCGAGGCGCTGCCGAGCGAGTTCAAATTGCTGCTCGATATGATGGAGAAGACCCTGGTCCATGAACAGTTCATCACCACCTGCATCAACGACTACGTGCGCCCCGTCATGCGCCGCTATCTGTCGCGCATCGAGGACCGTATGGCGGCGGAGGGCAT
>JANXYN010000126.1 GCA_025356035.1 Geobacteraceae bacterium | reverse complement strand
CGGGCGAGATCCCCGGCAACGGCATCGATGATGACGGGAATGGTTACATTGACGATGTCCATGGAATTAACGCGATTGCCGGTACGGGCAACCCCATGGATGACTACGGCCACGGCACGCACGTCGCCGGGACCATCGCCGCAACCGGGAACAATGCCATCGGCGTCGTAGGGGTCAACTGGGAAGCCAAGATCATCGCATGCAAGTTTATCGACAGCACCGGATACGGCATCGAGTCGGACGCCATCGAGTGCCTGCAATACCTTTATGACCTCAAGACCCGTTCCAGCAATCCCGTCAATATCATCGCCAGCAACAATTCCTGGGGAGGGCGTATTTATTCACAGGCCCTCCACGATGCTATCGACGCCCAACGGCAGGCTGGGGTGCTGTTTGTTGCTGCCGCCGGTAACGATTCGATGAAAAACGATACCTTTGCCTTTTATCCGAGCAGTTTTTATCTTCCGAACATCATTGCTGTTGCAGCCACTGACCATACTGATGCCTTGGCATGGTTTTCAAATTATGGCCGGCAAAGTGTTCATGTTGCAGCGCCTGGGGACAACATCCTAAGCACTACACCAAATAACACCTATTCGACTTTCAGCGGCACCTCCATGGCGACGCCCCATGTTACAGGGCTCTTGGGACTGCTCAAGGCCCAGGACCCCGCCCGCGACTGGAAGGCGCTCAAGAACCTCGTACTTGCCGGTGGGCAGAACAACTCGTCCGTGTCCGCCAAGACCATCACCGGCAAACGCATCCGCGCTTACGATCTGAATGGCGTTGGTTCGTTGAGTTGCGGCAATCAGGTTGTCTTTGCACGGCTGAGGCCTACTGAAAATGCCGTCAGCGTCGGACTCGGTGATACACTGGGCCTTTCCGCCGAGCATATCAACTGCGCAGATCCCAACGGCAATGTAACCGTGACAGTGAGCGACGGTACGCAGATCATTCTTCGGGACGACGGCCAGGGGTTTGACCAGGAAGCTGGCGACGGCATTTATTCGGCCCAGTGGACTGCGCCCCAGACGCAGGGCGACTACACCATAACGTTTCCCGGCAACGACCTGGTCACCGTCCACGTCGTAAAAAGCTATCTGCCTGTCGTAGAGACTATCTACAGCTATCGCGCGATAACCGGCACCAATCTTTGGCTCTTTGATGAGCAGACCGCCTCGCTTTCTTCACCTTTCCCGATCTATTTTGCCGATAAAGCTGCAGGGTACAAGAATCTCTATATTTCGAGCAACGGAACGATCAGTTTCACCGAAAACGACAATTTTCGTGATTATCAGAATTTCATCAACATGTTTATGCCATCATTCTTCTACACGACCCTTGTGGCGCCGCTCTGGGATGATTTAGATCCCGGCGCCGGGGGAGGGGTTTACTGGCAAGTGATCGGAAGCGAACCCCACCGCGAGTTGGTGGTTGAATGGCGCGATGTGCCGAACGTCGACTTCGGTGGTACGGTGAAGTTCCAGGTGGTATTTTTCGAGAACGACCCGAGCGTGCTGTTCAACTATGCCGATGTTTCTTGCGGCGGGAACGCCTGCCAGTGGGGTGCCTCAGCGACCGTGGGAGTCCAGGTCGCTTCCACCGTGGCACAACAATACAGTTACAATACCGCTTCCCTCAGGAACGATCTGGCGCTCCTTTACACTATGCGGTCGTTCAGGGCGCATGCCGGACCGGACCGGTTCGTACTTCCCGGCACGGCCGTCTCGCTGGATGGCACCGGGAGCTATGATTCCGAACGCGCGATTACGGGCTACTCCTGGACGCAGACCTCCGGCACTCCCGTCACCCTCACCGGAGCAGATACGGCGACGCCGAGCTTCACTGCGCCCTACACGACGGAAACACTCACCTTTCAGTTAACCATCACCAATGGCACTGGTCAGACCTCCACGGATGAGGTGAGCATATTCGTCAATGCGCCTCCTGTTGCCGAAGCCGGGCCGGACCAGACTGTCGCAACGGGGACAACCGTATCGCTCTCCGGCGCCGGTAGCCATGATCCGGGCGGTATGATCGTCAGCTATGCCTGGACCCAGACCTCAGGAACGACAGTTTCACTCTCCGGCGCCAGTACTCCCACCCCGACTTTCACTGCGCCTAGCGCGGCGGGAACGCTTACCTTCAGACTTACCGTCACGGACAACAGTGGCCAGAAATCGTCTGACACCGTGAACGTGATAGTCAATACGCCGCCTATTGCGAGGGCCGGATCAAATCAGACGATCCTGGCCGGAACGACCGTGACGTTGGACGGTACCGGCAGCTATGACCCTGACGGGCAAATCGTGAGCTATAGCTGGACGCAGACCGTAGGGACTTCCGTTTCTCTCATCGGTGCGGACACGGCAACACCCAGCTTTACTGCGCCGAATACGACGGAGACGCTCGAGTTCCGCTTGTCCGTGAACGACAACAGCGGATTGAGTGGGTCAAGTTACGTCACAACAATCGTCACTGCTCTCTACAATGCCCCCCAAGAAACAGGATATGATTACCGGGTAATTACCGGCGCCAACCTTAATTTGAGCAGATTCTCGTCAGCCAGCATAACGTCGCCTTTTCCGATCAATTTTGCAAACGTCCCGAACGGCTATAAAACCCTCAAAATTTCGAGCAGCGGGTTTATCAGCTTTAATCAGAGCTATACGTACTTAGACAATCAGCTGTTGCCTGCTTACGGAATCCCGGAAACCATTGCACCATTCTGGGATGATCTGAAACCCAGCGCCCAAGCCAATGTTTACTGGGAAGTGATCGGGAGCGCGCCGCATCGGGAACTGGTGGTTGAGTGGCGCGACCTGCTCCATTCTTCCTACGGCGGCTCTGCCAGATTCCAGGTGGTGTTCCTCGAAAACAGCTCGGACATCCTCTTCAATTATGCTGACGTTTATTTCGGTAATCCCGCCTGCGACGCAGGCGCCTCGGCGACCGTGGGAATCCAGGTCAGCAACACGCTGGCGAGCCAGTACAGCTTTAATACACGCAGTCTGAGAAACGGCCAGGCCCTTCTCTGGAAAATAACCGGGTCCCCGACGGCCGACGCCGGGCCGGACCAAACTGCCAAATCAGGAACGACCGTCACCTTGAACGGCGCCGCGAGCAGAGATTCAGATAGAGGGATGGTAAGCTACGCCTGGACGCAGCAGGCAGGAAGTCCCGTAACAGTGATTGGAGCGGATACCTCAACGCCGAGCTTCACTGTGCCATCTTCGCCGGGAATCCTGGCATTCCGGCTAACGGTCGCAGACAGCAGCGGCAAGGCGGCCTCTGACACGGTGAGTGTGCTCGTGCAGACCCCGCCTGTTGCCGATTCGGGGCCTGACCAGTTTGTTCTGCCGAACGCCTCTGTCACTATAAATGGAGCTGGGAGCCATGATGCCGACGGCGTGATCGTGAGCTACGCCTGGACCCAGACTGCAGGCCCGCTGGTTGCAATGTCCGGCGCAGATACGGCCACGCCGATCTTTACGGCGCCGAACGCATCGGGTACTTTGACGTTCCAGTTGACGGTCACGGACAACAGCGGATTCTCATCTGCAGACACGGTGAACGTGATCCTGAACCTACCGCCCGTGGCCGAGGCAGGGTCGGACAAGACCGGCGTTGCCAAAACGCTTGTCACACTTGACGGTTCGGCGAGCTACGACCCCGACGGCACTGTTGTGTCCTATGCCTGGAAGCAGACCGGCGGCACGACCGTCATCCTGGCGGGAGCCAACACTGCAACGCCGAGCTTCACTGCTCCCGACACAGCGGAGATGATGACGTTCCAACTGACCGTCACTGACAGCAGTGGACAAAGCATGTCGGACACGGTTCACGTTCAGCTGAAGAGGCCGCCCGTTGCCAATGCTGGATCAGATTGGCTCGTTTCCTTTGACTGGGGCGTGACCCTCGACGGCAGCAGTAGCACCGATCCAGACGGCACCATCGTAAACTATGCCTGGTCGCAGGTGGCGGGGACACCGGTCACGCTTTATGACGCGAATACCGCCACGCCTCGATTCCGGACCCCGAAGGCCGTCGATAATCTGACATTTCAGCTTACGGTCACGGACAACAACGGTCTCACGTCATCGGATACCGTGATGATACGCGTGCACAATGATTACAGCTCTGTTAACGAGGTGCCTTATGAGTACCGAACCATTTCCGGCACTAGGCTTCCCGTCAGGGCCGGACTGGCAACTGCGTTTGAGTTGAGTATCCCGTTTGCCATTCACTTCGGCGATGACCCCCTCGGCTTTGACAGCCTTAGTATTTTGGGCAACGGAAATATCAGCTTTACTCCCAGAGAATACTACTATCTCGCTAATTCCGTTTTGCCGGCTTTTAAGCATACTACGTTAATAGCCCCGCTCTGGGACGATTTTTCCTTTGACGCAAACACCCCAGACATAGGCGTTTTTTATGATGTAGTTGGGACAGCGCCGAATAGGGAACTTGTTATCGAATGGCGCAATGTACCGCATGCCACCTGCGGCGGCGCTGCGACATTTCAGGTGGTATTGTTTGAGAACAGCTCCGACGTCCTTTACAACTATGCCGACGTCGTTTTCGGCAATACAGCCTGCGACGCGGGGGCATCGGCTACAGTCGGCATTCAATACCTTTCGTATTTGGCCTTGCAATACAGCTACAATAGCCCTTCCCTCAGAGACGGTCTTGCTCTTCTCTTGAAGGTGAACGCGCCCCCCGTGGCGAATGCCGGCCCAGATGCGCTGGTCGTTGCCGGTTCGTCGATAACCCTCGTTGGAACGGCAAGCAACGATCCTGAGGGTAAAATAGTAAACTATAACTGGGAGAAGACCGCTGGGGCCTATGTTAATCTGATCGGATCGAATACCGCCACGCCAAGTTTTACTGCGCCTGCGACATCAGGAACACTGACCTTCAAGCTGACCGTGACGGACCACAAGGGAGCTACTGCCACCGATACGGTTGATATCATAGTGGACCAGCCGCCCTTGGCAAAAGCCGATATGGATCAACAGGTCCTGCCTGGGTCACCGGTAACTCTCAACGGAGCCTTCAGTTTTGATCGTGACGGAGCCATTGCGAGCTATAGCTGGGTGCAGACCACAGGAGCCCATGTTTCCTTAACCGGAGCGGATACCGCCACTGCCAGTTTCACAGCGCCCAGTACCCAGGACATTCTGACTTTTACGCTAACGGTGACCGATGACAAGGGCATTTCCGCATCCGATACGGTCAGCATCTTCATAACCGTGCCCCCTGTGGCAAATGCCGGACCGGATCAGCAGGTCCTGCCAGGTGCTTCAACAACCCTGAATGGCGCCGGAAGCAGCGACCCTGACGGCACGATCACGAGCTACCGCTGGACGCAGTCAGGAGGGACCTCCGTTACTATAACAGGAGCGGGCACTTCCACGCCGAGCTTTACTGCACCGAACACATCAGGCACGCTGACGTTCTTGCTTATGGTGACGGACGACAAGGGAGCGACTGCCTCTGATACGGTGAATGTGATCGTCAACATGCCACCTGCGGCAAATGCCGGCCCAGACCAAATCGTCACCGCAATAACGCAGGCGGTCCTAAACTGCACCGGGAGCGCTGATTCCGACGGCACGATATCGAGCTACCGATGGGCACAGACGGCCGGAACGCCTGTTACTTTGTCGAGCCTTGACGCGGCTAAACCCACCTTCACAGCCCCCGATACTTCAGAAACTCTGACTTTCCTGCTCACGGTAACAGATAATCAGGGAGCGACAGCATCCGATACGGTGAACGTGGTCGTTAACCTGCCACCTACGGCAAATGCCGGCCTTGATCAGCAAGTACTGCCCAGCGCTTCAACAGTTCTGAATGGCGCAGGGACCGACCCCGACGGCACGATTGCGAGTTACACCTGGGTGCAGACAGCAGGGGCCCCAGTGGCGTTGGCTGGCGCTGGTACGGCAACGGCGAGCTTTAGCGCACCGAATATCTCGGGAGCGCTGACGTTCCAGTTGACGGTTACTGATAACCGTGGTGCTACTTCGTCGGACACGGTGAACATCGTCGTCAATCTGCCGCCCGTGGCTAATGCCGGTGCAGACAAAATTGTGAAGATACGATCAGCGGTGGCCCTCAGCGTCACAGGAAGCTACGATACGGACGGAACGATCGCGGGGTACACCTGGGTACAGACATCAGGGACCGCCGTGACCTTGACTGGGTCGAATACGGCCACGCCGGGTTTTACGGCTCCCGGCACGGAAGGGGCACTGACGTTCCAACTGACCGTAACCGATAACAGGGGGGCAAGTGCTTCTGATCAAGTGACCATCACGGTGACGAAAACAGGACGATAGGGGGAATCCTCAAGGGTCGCGTCTCCATATTTCACCTTTGCAAAGAATGGAGACGCGCCCCCAAAGTCTTTGCCAAGAGTGTCTTGACCTACATGACATTTTAAGATTCAATATCTACAAATGCTGCGACACCATTAACTGGTGAGCAGCTACCTGTTGAATCAGGAGGATAGATGAGTAATCAATTAATGCCGTATGAGAAAGCAGGCCGCGCTATTCGGTTATTGGCCTGGCTTCAAGTAGTTGCCTTCGTGGGAATAGTTGCGGCAGTTGCAATCCCTTTTTATGAGCAACACAAGACGATAGACCCACGTGCTTTCCTGGCTTTGCTTTTCCTCGCTTTCCCGGCTCTCTATTTCGCCATTGGGAAAGCAATAAAAGAGCATAAAGAATGGGGGCGGATTGCCGGTATTATCATCGGCACCCTTATGCTCGTCGGTTTCCCGGTAGGGACAATCATTGGCGCATACATCCTCTGGTGCTTAATCAAGGGGTGGGATCAAATGCCTGCCTGACTCTGAAAATTGCAGAATAATTGAGACATCCTTATTTTCCAGGTTGATCATTAATGGATGCTATGGTATTGATGCTAATTGCCAAGAAGCGAACCCGATCAGCACGAAAGAAGATCCGAGATCGCTCTTCATCTAAACTGGAAAAGGAGATAAAATGAAGGCTGGAAAAACGGTAATGCATTTGTTGTTTGCAATGGTATTGGCTGTTTCGGTGTCTGCTGTCGGAACAAGTGAAGCTGCTTCGGTGTCGGTTGATCAGAAGTCAACGGTTCACCACGGAACCAAGGTTTCTTTCGAAACTCATTCGGCGGAATGCGGAGTATGTCACGCGAAGCGATTTGCAGAGTGGCGATTTGCCGCCGGATCGGACATGAAAACTGTAGGCGTGGGATCGTATCATGCTATCGGTTCAACAGAGCCTATGTACACGAGCATGCTGGGCATGATGGATCAATCGATGCACGAGTTTTGTCAGGGGTGCCACCAGGGTGGGAATGCATTGGTTGTAGCGGATAAAGTCAACGATATTCCTGCATCACGACCCGCCAACCCGGAAGAAGGGACAAACTGTCTTTCTTGTCATTTCGATGGGAAAAAGATTGTGGGAGGGAAGGATCTGATGGATCCGGTATTCTGCGCGGCCTGCCACAATGAGAAAATGGGGATGATGTCAACCTATGTGGAGTGGCTCAACGAGTACAAAGGCGGCAAAACCTGTCAGCAGTGCCACATGGAGGACGGCAACCATGTCTTCCTCGGCTACAACAGTCCTTCATTCATCAAAAAGGCGATCGCCATTTCAGAGCCGGTCGTTCCCGAAACTATCTCAGCCGGCGCGATTTTTGACATCGGCTTCACACTCACCAATAACGGTGTCGGGCATTCGGTTCCCGAAGAGCTTATCAGGTCAATGAGAGCGAAGGTTTCCATTAAAGATGTATCGGGACAGGAGATTTTCTCCCAGGAGACAGTCTATTACAAGCGGCACTCATTCTTCGGAGAAAACCCAGCTGACACGGTTGTTATAAAGGCCGGTGAAACGAAACAGGTCAGTATTCCCGGAGTAGTCATCGCTTCAGCGGGGATCTACACGGTCAGCGTGGAACTTCTGCAGGATTCAAACCGGTTGAATAGCGCATTCAATACCACTGCGTTTATGGGCTCGACCTACAAAACGATCATCGTCCAATAACACCACAACTATACCTTCTATGGAAGGAAGATAAACATACAGGGCGCGCTGCTCATAGATCGGCGCGCCCTGTATGTTTTGAACCGATAAATGTGCCGTGCTCGTCACCTGTTTACTAGTTTTTAAATACTTGACCTCTTAACCAAAAAGGAGTAGTTAATCTGCATTATTTGATTTTGTTGAGGTGGGGATGGAAAGTTTGGAATGACAACTGACTTGAATTTGAAGCCGCGAATCAGGCCTACTGATCCGCGGCTTTTCGTTTTTCTGTGAAGACAATCGCAACTGCAAAAATTACAATGTCATGGATTTTAAGGAGCAATTAAATGAAACAGTTGATGCTAATCGTGTTGTTCGCCGTTCTCCTTTCTGCATGTCAAGCCACGAGGCTTGTGCGGGTACCGAATACTATCGCGGCAGATGGTCCGCCGGAGATCAGGAAGATCGTTGATCTCGGGAGCCTGAATATCAATCCGAGCGGGGAGCTTTCTCAGATAGAAACCGATGGGAGCTTTGTCTCCGGAGAGTGGGCTGCGGTGGTCGGTAAGGGATTGTGTACTGACCGATCGAGGGTTTTCCTTGATAATGTGCCAGTCACAATCGAGGGATGTATGGAGGGGGGAGGTTTGCTCATTCGAGTCCCTCGAGACGTGAGGTTTCGCCACACTTACAAAGCGCGCGTAGAGACACCTTTAGGAACTACCGACCATCCGTTGACCGTGGCGAATTTCTTAATCATGGCTGATCCGAGGGAGAATCAGTTTGTATTCTGGAAGAGTTCTGAGGAGAAAGAGAAGGAGCTTGTTTTTAATGAGAAAGCCTCGTTCGTAAAGTCCCTCCTCGCAGGCCCCTACGCTCTCGGCCCCATTGGCGGCACAGTCTATGTTACAGCCAGTTCCGACAAGCCTAAAGCTGGGGATCTTTCGTTCTTTGAGCTGAAGACCGTGCATCTTGGCGCAAAGGGTGGTCCGAAGGAAGTTTCCACCATGGATTTCCAGGCGAAATATGAGCCGGTCTCCCTTGCTATTGTTCCAGGAGGTAAGTACGGCTTCCTGCTAACAAGCAGTGAGCTCATCGTATTCGATCTCTCCGAATCCGATCATCCCAAAGTGGTGGGCCGGCAGGAGTTGCCGCAACTTTCAAAAGATGCAGCCCCTATTTATAGCAATATAGTGCTTCTAGGTGATGGAACGAAGGGGGCGGTCCTGGAGGAGAGGAGCAACCAGGTATATCTCCTCGACCTCTCTAAGTCTGCTACCCCGGCCATATTGGGTGCTTTCCCCGTGGGGCCGGCACAGAAAAGCTCTTACACCATCGGTCTTGTTGCTGACCGAAAAAACAGCAACGCTCTCTGGGTTCTGACAGGGCTTAACGCATACCAAGTGCGCCAGCGTCTTTCGAACTTGTGGTCGAAGAAGGCTTCGGACACAACTCCGACGCGGGCATCTCTTGTGCGGATGGAGTTGAAGGACAATGCCCTTGTCGCGGGAGATCCTCTGAATCTTCCGGATGGGGTTTTACCCTTCGGTCTCTTTGCGGAGAAGAGTGGCGATGTACTCGTGAGTTCCGTTGCCTTTGAAAAGGAGGCATTCGCAAAGGCCGAGCTCTCAGTTAAAGGAGTCTCCAAACTGCTAAAAGGAATGTTCGATTCCCTGTTTGCAGGGCGTATTTATCGTGTGACCCCTCAGGGTGATGTCAAGGCTGAGGTGAAGTCAATTAACCTCCCCCTCTCCATGACCAACATCGAAGACAGCCCCCTCATCTATTCCACCTATAGGATAACAATTAGCTCCCTCGCGTCTTCGGTAGGGGTGCAGCTTGCAGTGGATGTTTCCGAGCAACAGAGCCTGGAAGTGCGGGACATGAACTGGACGACACTTATTCCTCCATATAAGTTCTTTCAGGAGGTTGCGGTTTATTGAGAACCCGCGATGTATATCCAATGTATGCCCACGCAATCCATCGGTAAACTACAAAGTCTGAGTTGCAGAGAGGATTGTCACTGCCAAGGTAGCCCGTGCCCAGGCGAATCTTGCCTTGATTACATCAAAATCAGGGCCGGAGGTGATGAAGATTGCCGTCCCCTTGATCAGAAAGCCGGTGCCGGGGCCGTTCTTACCGGCCACCTTGCTACTTCCCAAGGTAATCAGGACATTGCTGTTTTTGGCAATATTGGCCTCAGTGTGCTCCATGTAGCCAGCAGGGATCAACAGGCGCCCATCGTCGGTGATTTTTATGTAGCTGTTCCAGGTGTTGACCAGATGCGGCCCATCCTGTCCCTGGGTTGCAATGGCAACCACCCCATCATGTTTCAGTACTTCCAGCAGTTTTTCCGGAATCATCGTGACTACCTCCTGAGTTTTGTTTGGTTATACAACCTGCCCGCCATGTGGTACCATTCGATATTCCTGTTTAACAAAGATGCACGGGGGCAGATTTCCCTTGACGCCTGTGCGATAAATGCCCTAGACTCCCTTCAGGCTTGCTGAACAATATCTGTGTCGATTGGAACCCCCATGTTCATCCTGAACAATCAGGACCCCCTCCCTTTATACAAGCAACTCTATAATCTGATACGAGAGCACGTTCTGTCGGGAAAGCTCCCCGCGGATTCCAGGCTTCCATCGGTCAGGGAGTTGGCCGCCGAACTCGCGGCCAGCCGCAACACAGTGGAAGGCGCCTATCAAGAGCTGTACGCGGAAGGATATATCTACAGCAAACCGCGCAGCGGCTATTTCGTCTCGGCGCTCGATCAGGGAGCCGCGCCGTTATCTCTATCCCGTAAACCTCGCAAAAGCCGCCATCTCCAGGAGCCTTCATCAAGCTACAGGTTTGATTTCCATCCTGCACGACTCGATCGGGAGAGCTTTCCCGCCGCACTTTGGCGAAAATGTTTCATCGATAGCCTGCGGGAGAGTTCCCGGGATCTTACCCAGTATGGCAATCCCCAAGGGGAGTGGCGGTTGCGCTGCTCCATTCAGAGCTATCTGGAACGTTCACGCGGTGTGCGTTGCGACCCGGAACAGATCGTCATCTGCGCCGGGCTCCAGCATAGCCTTGACATTGTCGCCCATCTGCTGAAAGGGAGCCATTCGGTGGTGGCTGTGGAGAATCCCGGCTACCACCTGCCACGCGCCGTTTTCCGCAACAATGGGTTTGAATGCATCCCTATTGCCGTCGGAGCGGGCGGGCTTGACCTGGATCTCCTCAAAGCAAGTAGTAGCACCATCGCCTATGTCACCCCCTCGCACCAGCTCCCCATGGGCTACGTGATGCCCATTGCCAACCGACTGAAATTGATCGAGTGGGCCGAATCAGGCGGCAAGCTGATCATCGAAGACGATTACGACAGCGAGCTTCGCTACCATGGCAAACCGATCCCCTCATTACAAGGGCTGCGCCCAGCCGGAAACATTATCTACTCAGGAACGTTCTCCAAGATACTCTCCCCTGCCCTGCGCCTAAGCTACATGGTACTGCCGCACCCACTGCTTGCCAGGTATCGCGAGCTATTCCAGGACTATTTTGCCACGGTTTCGCTGCTGGAGCAGAGAACCCTTGCAAAATTCATGGAGCAGGGGCACTGGGAACGGCATGTCCGGCGGATGCGCACTATCTATGGGAAGAAGCACGATACGCTGCTCCGAGCCGTCGCCCATCATTTTGGCACACGGGCCGTTATTGTCGGACAGGGGGCTGGGCTCCATGTTGTTTTGCAGCTCTCTGGCAGTACGCTCGGCGAAACGGAGATCATCGCTCGGGCCGAACAAGAAGGAATCCGACTGTTCCCGTTTTCCAGCACCTGTGCCAGTAGCAAACCCGACTCGCCGAAGCTGATGCTCGGCTTCGGCGGGATGACCGCCAGCGAGATAGAGGAGGGGATCGCGCTCCTCTCCCAACTCTGTTTCTGACGAGCAAGCCACCGGCTTCAGCCTCAACACCTGATAGTTATAGCATAGCTATATTTTGCCCCTAATAATAGGTCCAGTTTTTAAAATAATTGCGGGGGCAGAGATGCACCATTGATGGAGCGTGTCAGAACAGTACCCAAAGGCAGAGACAAACAGAGGCCAGGGTCTTGGTGACTCCGGCCTCTGTTTTGCGGGCGCAGCGGATTATCATTTCCTGTAACGTTTAAGCAGAACTGTATGCGGGAAAGATCAGGGAGCCGCAGCTGCCGGCGGCACGAACACCCGGGTCGCCATCTCGTTGTCGAGCATCAGGAGCCCCTGGCCATTATCGCCAATCAGCTTCAGTTTGCCGATGAGCTCCCGGTCGTTCT
>JANXYN010000207.1 GCA_025356035.1 Geobacteraceae bacterium | reverse complement strand
AAAGGCTCCAAAAAGGTGGAATCGAAGCAACGAACAAGGATTTCAAAGAGCAAATGCCACGCTGAACGAAGAAAACGGTTGAAAAAATACGTAACAGGAAGAAAAACCACTCATACAAAGAAGTTTTTCAACGGCCTGCTAGACGATCTATTGACAAAGGATTAGCCCACTCAAAGTATGGGGTTGTGGTTATCAGCGAACCTTTTCTTCAAAAGGAATGGCCGCAGAAAGAATTAGATGGTCTAGTCGCAAAAGAAATTGATGGGAATAAGGTTATTTTGCCAGTTTGGCATAACGTATCACTGGAAATTGTCAGGAATCACTCACCACTCCTTGCCGACCGATTAGCAACATCATCCCAAAAGGGGCTTAATCAGGTTGTGAAGGATCTACTTGATGCAATGGGCCGATAGCTCATCGTCCAATCAGGTTGGCTAGGGGGACGTTGTTATTTTGTCAATTTAGGCTGTCTAACACATTGAAAAACCGTTATTTATATCAACATGTTAGTGGAGGTTTTTGTGAAACGTTTTGATTTGGCAGTTGTATTACTCAGGTTGATGTCAATTTATATTGGCATTAATGTTATTACGTCAGTTCCATGGCTACTAGCAACCACTGGTGGAGTGTCTCAATTAGGTGACCAAATGAATCTTACTGCATTGGTTGCCGGTGTAGTAATAACTGTTTGTAACATTGGTGTGTGCTTTGCACTGTGGTTTTTTGCTCCACGTATTGCCGGCATGGTGGAAACAGGGCTGAAAAGCGAAGGAATTGAGTCGTTAAACGTCGAAGCAAAAACAATTCTTGATATAGGTCTAGTAATATTAGGCGTTTTTGTTTTGACTGAGGCAATTCCTGCACTTGCTCAGATTATCGCCATTGTTGTTTATCCTCAGCCCGACCCAACTTCTCCGGCGTCATATTTGAGCATGAAATTTGACGGGAGTTACAAAGCAAAATTGCCTATCTCAAAACTGATTTTTCTGCTTGCAGAACTAGGTATCGGTCTCTTCTTGATTTTTGGTTATAACGGCATTTGCCAATTCATATTGAAAGCTCGAAATGCCGGACGGCCCAACACGTAGTCACTGGCGCCAGCGGACATGGCTACTTCCCTGGTACCGCTATCTGGAAAGAAATAATGACTAAATCATCCATAACCGTGAGCTTTTTGTCAATGGCACTTTTAAGCGGCCTTCTCGCCGGCGGATGCAGCAGCACGAGAATCAAGCACCTTCCACCGAAGGAATTTATCGCACAAGCGCAGCAGATCGAGGCCATGAACAGCGCAACATGGACGACGTACATTGGCGCGTCCACGACCAGGGCTTGCCTTGAGTATGGCGATGTTATCGGGTTCGGCTCGAAGTCGAGGACGATAGTATATTGGACCGAGCTTGAGGGGCTTCCAACTGAGCTTCGGCAAAAGCTGAAAGAAGGGCGCCGGCCATGGATACCTTGGCAAGAAAAAGCTGACAAATCACGAGATAACAAGCCATTACAGACGGTCGAGTCCGCCTGTGTCCGAGGAGAACCAGAGCCCCTCTTTGCCAAAAATAACCCCCAGATCAAATCACACTCCTTTGCCCTCCGATCAACGACAGAAGCGACTGAAGAGGTAGTCTTATTGTCAGGAGACCGAATAATAATCCAGAATGGCGGATGCGAGTATTACGCTAACTTGTTTCGGTACGAATCTACCCAAATACTGGCTCGGGATTCCTCCGCAACCTATTGGGGCGCTGAAACTGCCAAAGCACTCAGAAAGCTGCAGGCTCTGCGACCATCCGTGGTCTTCGACTTGACAAAGGCAGCTGAGGCGTTGGAAAAACTGGCTAAGGAGCCAGGGAAGCTTTCTTTGGACGCTGAAATTCCTGTCGAAGGTGATGGTACAGAGTTTCTCCAGACCAGGGTGGTCCTCAAAGGAGGCGGCCTCCTCCAGGGACAGGCAGGTGGGTATGTGGCGTTTGATCTTGTAAAGGGGCCATTGTAAGGAGAAAAGGTAACCGCTATGACCATCGAACCGATCGGTGTGATCCATTCCCCCTACCGTGCCAAGGATGCTTGTCCGATCCAGCCGCTCTATGCGCCTGATGCAGTCGGTCGGGTGGAGGTGTTCGACCGCTTTGCGGCCGGCCTGAAAGACATCGAGAGCTTCTCGCACCTCTATCTCCTTTACCTCTTCGACCGGGCTGGCGAAATCAAACTGATCCGGCCGACCTTTCTCGATGATGAGGCCCACGGCATCTTTGCCACCCGCCACCCCTGCAGGCCGAACGGCATCGGCATCTCCATCGTGCGGCTTTTGCAGCGCGAGGACAATATATTGCTGATCGAAGGGGTCGATGTCCTCGATCAGACACCGCTTATCGACATCAAACCCTACATCCCACGGTTCGATCGCATTGAAACCGCGACTGAAGGGTGGCTCGCCGACAAACAATGGCGGGCTAAACCGGCGGGACGGGAGTAAACATGACCCTCTACTCAGCCATAATCCTGCTGGTGCTGGTGATGGACCCCCTCGGCAACATCCCCTTTTTCATCGCCGCCCTCAAGGATGTGGAGGCGGGGCGGAAGAAGCGGGTCATTGCCCGGGAGCTGCTGATCGCCATGATGGTGCTGGCGCTTTTCATGTTTCTGGGGCCGCAGATCCTGAAGATGCTCCAGATCTCCGGCCCGTCGCTCACCATTGCCGGCGGGATCATCCTGCTGCTGATCGCCATCAAGATGATCTTTCCGAGCCGGGATGACTTCGGCGAGCAGCTGCATGGCAGAGAGCCGTTGATTGTGCCGCTGGCGATCCCCTATGTGGCCGGTCCGTCGGCGCTGGTGACGGTGATGCTGGTCATGAGCCGGGAACCGGCCCGCTGGCCGGTGTGGCTGTTGGCACTGATCTGCGCCTGGCTGATCTCTGGGGCGATTCTGCTGGTTTCGAGCGAGCTGGAGAAGCTTTTGGGCGAACGGGGGTTAATTGCGCTGGAGCGGCTGATGGGGATGCTGCTCATCGTCATTGCGGTGGAGATGACTATCGGCGGGATCTTAGCGGTGGTGGCGCTGCATACTGCTGTCATGCCGGGGTGACTATTTGTTGTGGCATGAAAGACAGAGGGCGCTGCGGCGGTCGCTCATGACCAGGTGGTTCTTGGCAGGGTTCAGCGGGTTATGGCAGGTCAGGCAGCCGACCTTGCCGTCGATCAGCAGCATGTTTCGGTCCAGGGTGAAGCTGCTCTTGAATTCCCGGTTGTTGAAGGCGGCGTAACCCGCGTACTCCATCCCGATCGGGTGGTTTGCTGCGGAGTGCCGCCGCTCGCTCTTTCTGCTGGCGGGATTATTCCTGACACTGATCTCGCCGTACGCACCATTCTGGCCATCGTGGCAGCTCAGACAGTTCACGGAAAACGTGTCGATTGAGTTCCAGCCCGGCTCCTTATAACTTGCCGTCTCAATGTTCTCGTACATCTCCTCCAGTGGAGTAGCGGCAGCCAGTTCACCGGTAGTGCCAAGCGCATACTCTGCCGCGCAGAAATTAGCGGCTACCCTGGTCAGCTTCGCCAGGAATTCCTCTCTTATGGCCGGATTGCGAAGTTGCTGGGAATAGGCACAGTCTCCACCCAGTTCGTTGGTTGAGGGGTGCATGTTACCGCCAGCCGCTTCGCTGACTGCCGAACCGAGCCAGACTGGAACAGCCAGGACGATGGAAATTGCGATTTTTGCTGTAGTTGATTTCAGAGCCATGCGTAACATTTGTCGTTCCCCCCTTCCTGACTGCGTTACCCTTGTTATTACAACTCTCCTGCCAACGGTAATTGTCCGACAAAAGTGTGGCAACCATCCGAAACCACAGGTAAAACAGCGACTGTATAACCGTGGAAACGAAAGTCATATTCAGAATCGGTTGGCTGACATTTGCACAGAGGTGAGGTGGGCTGATGGCAAGGCCCGATCTTTATTGCGGATGTCGCCGCTCAGGAAATGCACAGCCATGCATGGATTGCACAGGGGTGGTCATTACACGGCATGGGTTCCCATTTGGCGGCATGCATCATCTGCGTGCCACCAGATGTAACTCGTGCTGGGGTGGGACTAATTTGGCAAACTACCGTTCAACCGGGGAGGATGGCATTTTAATTGCTTAGAATTCGATTGGTATCATTAGCCACAACTTAGAAGTCGGCGCTCAACGAGGGGGGTGAAATGCGAATTAAGCCTCTGGTCACGGTGTTTTTTTTCAGTATCGTGTTTGCCGTTTCCCCCGCCTGGGCCGGCTCATGCCTGACCAGCGCCTGTCACCAGGCCCTTGCCGGTCTGAAATATCCGCACCAGCCGGTGAAGGACGAGGAGTGCCTTGCCTGCCACCTGCAACGTGCCACCGTTCATCCAATTCCGAAGGGTAAAAGTTTTGAGCTGTCGGCCAAGGGCGCCAAGCTCTGCGAGCAGTGTCACGAGGTCCTGGGCAAGAAGCGGGTGGTTCATCCCCCGGTGAAGGATGGCGATTGCCTCTCCTGCCATAACCCCCACGGCGCCAAGGGGCGCTTTCTCCTCGATAATGGGGAGGACCTGACCACTCTCTGCCTGGGGTGCCATGACAGTGCCCCGTTCAAGCAAAAATTCATGCATGGCCCCACCGCCGTGGGGGCCTGTACCCAATGCCATAACCCCCATGAATCAGGGGAAAAGTGGCTGTTGAAGGAAGAGAGCCGGGCCAATTGCCTGAAGTGCCACGCCGATTTAGCCAAAGCACTGAAGGAATCGCCGGTGATTCATTCGCCGCTGAAAAACTCACACTGCACCTCCTGCCACAATCCCCATGGCTCTGCAGTTCCCCACGTGCTGCGGAAAAAGCTTCCTGACCTCTGTCTCGATTGCCATGGGGGGATCGGCAAAAAGTTAACGGCCAAAACCCCCCACAAGACGCTCCAACAACCGGGTGGCTGCATAGAGTGCCACCAGGCCCATTATTCCAAGGCCAAAGGGCTGCTGCCATCCGACGAAAAGAGCCTCTGCCTAGGTTGCCACGGCAGCGACAAGCTCGGCTCACCACCTTTGCGTAACATCAAAAAAGAACTGGACGGCAAAAAACAGCTGCACGGTCCGATTCAGGCCGGCCGCTGCAGTGCCTGCCATGACCCGCACGGCTCGGACTATGCCAGCATGCTGCGGGGGGCTTATCCGACCGGCTTTTATGCCCCCTATCAGGAGGGCGCCTACGATTTCTGCCTTGGCTGCCACAACAAGGAGATGCTCCGCTTTGCGGAAACGTCTATTTACACTAAATTCCGCAACGGCAAGCGCAATCTGCACTTTGTCCATATCGCCGACAAGCGGAAAGGGCGGACCTGCCTCACCTGTCACGAGCCCCATGCCGCGGACGGGGAAAAGTTGATCAGCAAGGAGGGACCGCCGTTCGGTGCCTGGCTGATTCCGATCAATTTCAAAACCACCCCGACCGGTGGCGGTTGTGTGCCCGGCTGTCACCGGAGCTTGAAGTACGATCGGGACAAGCCGGTGGTCTATGGCCAGGAGGGCAAATAGCCTGGCGTTCGGCAAATCCACCAACCAGCAACCCAATAAGCTAGAGGAGTGAGAAATGTTGAGCAATTCGCTTCGTTCCGGCAACATATGCAAATCCGCCCTGCTCACGATTATGCTGGTCGTCGGCCTGACTGGCTGTGCCGGCAAGATTAAAGGGCCGCCAGAACCGGTATTTTTCCCGCCGGCGCCGAACCCCCCCCGCATCCAATATCTGATGGGAATCGACGACTCCACAGACATCGAGGGGGTGCAAAGCAACTTTTCCTTTTTTGTGTTTGGCGAGCAACAATCGGACAAGATCAAATCCATCAAGAAACCATATGGGATTACCACCAGCGGCAGCAGAATCCTGGTGACCGACATCGGCGCCGCAACGATCATCAGCATCGACCCTGCTGCCAAAACTTTTGAGTTCCTCAAGGGGAACCATAGTACCGGTAAATTGAGAAAACCGGCCAACATGACCGTCGACAGTGACGGCAACCTCTATGTAGCTGACGTTGGCAGAAAAGAAGTGGTCGTCTACGATGCCGCCGGCAATTTCAGTAACGCATTCGGTGGCAGCGACGACATGAAACCGGTGGATGTGGCGGTTGACGGCGATTTCCTCTATGCGCTCGATATCAGCCACAATGAAATCAAGGTAATGGAGCGGAAAAGCGGCAAGCTCCTCGGTACAATCGGCAAGGGGGCCGGTGAGGAGGGGGTCCTGTCGCTCCCGACCAACCTTACGGTGGACAATGCCGGCTATATCTATGTGACCAATGCCGGTTCCGGCAAAGTGGTGAAAATGGACCGGGATAATCATGTCATCAGCACTTTTGGCAAGTTAGGGGACGGTTTCGGCCAGTTCGGCCGGCCCCGGGGAATTTCCGTTGACCGGGAAGGACTTATCTACGTAGCAGATGCAGCCCATCAAAACGTGCAGATTTTCGATCCTGGCGGGCGGCTGTTGATTTTTTTCGGTGACCCTGGCCTGACGGTCGGCTCCATGAACCTCCCGGCAGACGTGGCCGTTACCACGGAAAACCTGGCGTTTTTCCAGAAACTCGCCGCCCCGGGGTTTATCCTGGAAAAGGTGATCCTGGTCACCAATCAGTTCGGCAGGGACAAGATCGGCATTTATGGTCTGGGGCGGATGCAGGGAAGAGATGGAGCGGCCGGGGCGAACAGTAAAAAGGTGGAGACCGGCCAGCAGCAGAATACCCCGGAAAAGCCCAGGACAGACGAAAAGAAGTAAGGTGGGGCGTTAGGGGGGAAACGTGAGACGTTTTTGCCAGATCGCGGTTTGCTGCTGCCTGCTGGCAGGCTGCAACCCTGTTACACGACACGAAGTCCTCTCGACAATCTTTGACGGAGTCCCGACCTTGCCTCCTGCAGACGAGCTCTGCCGTGAATATTACGAGAATAGAGTCGCCGCTGAACAGGAAGGGAGCGACGGAGAGCAGGTGGAAGGGGGGGCGGCCCAGAACATCTCCCGCCATCGCCCCTACGAAGAAAAAAAATGCAATGACTGTCATGACAAAACAAGGGAGGGGGGCCTTGTGCGACCCCAGCGCGAGCTCTGCTTCACGTGTCATGCTGGTTTTGCCAAGGGGAAGTATGTCCACGGACCAGTGGCGGTCGGAGATTGCCTTGCGTGCCATTTGCCCCACAGGGCTACCTTTCCTTCCCTCCTGAAGGCAGACAAGAAGGAGATCTGCGCCACCTGCCACCGTGAAAATCGTTTGATACCGGGCTTTCATACTATCGCGGCGGACAAACAGCTGGTATGTGTGGATTGCCATGATCCCCATGCCGGAAACGCACAGTATTTCCTGAAATGAGCCGGGAGCAAAGATGGGGGAGCTGCAGCCAAAAATAGCGCTGGTCCTGGTTCTGCTCCTGCTTCTTATTCTCCCCCTCGATACCGCTTTGGCGCAAAGACGGGGGTTATTCCTGCTCAGTGACCTGCGCCAGAAGGTGGATTTCAACTACCAGTACGATGGGCAGGAAAGCAGTTCCGATCGCGGCCCAACAGTAAGGTCTCGGCAGCAACGCTTTGAGGAGATATATCATGTTGCCATCCGTTACGCGCTCTACGATCCGCAGCTCCTGAAAGGGAATTTTGCCGCCGCCGGCAAGTTGAGCCAGGAAACATTTGTCAGCTCAGGTGGCAGTTCCGGCAACGGCCATAGCACTGACTTCGAGTATAGCCTGGATGGCATTCTTCTGTCCCGGAAGCCTTACCCCGTGAACTTCTTCAGCCGTTACGAGACCAGCTTTGTGGTACGACAATATTCTCCCGGCTACGACCTGACTTCAGACAGCAACGGGGTTGGGGTAGCGCTGAATAACAGTTATGTGCCGATGCAGTTCAGTTACAGCAGGACCACCAGCGAAACCAGCGGCTTACTTGCGGACCGGCAGGAAACCACTGAATACTACCTGGCAAGCTTCACCAATAATTTCCGGGAGATCAGCCGGAGCGAGCTGTCGCTGGCACGTTATCTCGATAACTCCACCTTGAAGGGAGGAGGAGACCTGGCGAACAGCAGAACCGATGATCTCTCCTTCACCAACAACCTAGCCTGGACCACGAGCGGGAAGCGGCGCTCACTTTACTCTTTTTATCGGTTCAGGGAAGAGACGGGGAACAGGGATGAGCGGCTCTCCATCTGGCAGGAATCACTCAACTGGGACCTGGGGCTGGCGTTGAAGAGCGGACTGGATTACTGGCGAACCAGGCGCCGGAGCGCTTCCCAGATCCAGGAAGAAAACCAGGGCCGGGCCTGGCTAGAGCACCAGCTGTTCAGGAGCCTGACGACCCGAGTTTCTTTCCTTGCGAGACAGACCGACGAGTCGGGAGGGCGTGAGCAGTTTACCTCTGGCACTGTGCAAATTGGCTACCAGAAGGAGCTCCCGGCTCAGGGGCGGCTGCAATTCGAATTTGCCCAGTCCCTCGACATCACCGACCGCAACTTGAAGGATGCTCAGTTGACGTCCCCTGAGGAGGCCTTTACGGCCAGTATTATTAGCCCGTACCGGCTCCTCCACCCGAATACGATAGCCGGCACTATTATCCTGCGCAATGCCAGCCCGACCAATCTACATTTCACCGTGCCCTATGTACTGAACGCTGATTATACGCTGAACCAGGTAGGTGCGTTCACCGAAATCCAGATAAATCCAGGTGGAGAGGTCGTTGATGGCGTCGACAAGCTTGTGGTAGCCTATGATTACCTTGAGAACCCCGACATCAAGTATGAGACCAGCAGCCGCAGGGTTGGTGGGTCCCTGTCCCTCCTCGACAATCGCTACCGGTTTTATGGCAGCGTCGAGGATTCGCGGCAGGAGGTTCTGGCGGGACGACCCGAACTCCTGCAGTTGAACAATTATTTTGCCTACCGGTTAGGGATGGAAACCAACCTCGCCGACAACTCGCTGGGGTGCGAATACGTCAATGTCGACGCGACCCTCGACCGGCATCAATCCTTGGAGGCATTCTGGCGCCATGCCCGTGATCTTGGCAGGGGGTCGCTGAGCGTGCGCATCAACGACCGCTACACTATGTACGAAGAAGTTTCAGCCGCGCCGGGGAGTATCAAGCACTCAGAAAACCTGGCAACGGCCCATGCAGTTTATCGCAGGCCGATCTCCGACCTGGCACTGCTGCGGATCAAGGCGGATTATGCCAAAACCAGTGGCGGTGGCGCCGACCGGGACGACATCGGCCTGGGACTAACTTTGCAGATGCGGGTCAACAAGTTTCTCTTCAACCTGATATCTCAGGTAAACTGGCAGAAGACCAGTGCCACCCTCAACCGGAATGATCTGGTGCGCCTGGAGATGTCACGATTCTTCTAGCAGGCTGTTAGCAGCGCACGAAAGGAGCGGTAATGGTGAAAATCAGGGCGGTCGGCCGGCTTGTCTGCCGAAGGTCCGCATGCATCTCCCTGCTGGTTGCATGGGCCGTGCTCGCCGGTTGCGTCTCCAAGCCGGACGTCCGGCAAGAGCTGGTAATCCATGCGCTTCAGTGGCCGTCGCCGCCAGACGATCCTCGTATCCAGTGGGTGAAAGAAATCCGCAGTTATCGGGATGCCGGCATCTCCAAGGGGTTCTGGGAGCGAGTGGTGGAATTTGTCACCGGCGCAAGCGAGGCACCTATCAACAAACCCTACGGGGTCTTTTGTGATCGGGACCGGCGGTTGTTTATCGTCGATGTCGGGGGGGGGGTCGT
>JANXYN010000185.1 GCA_025356035.1 Geobacteraceae bacterium | reverse complement strand
GCTCCTGTGCAATGGCATTGTCGATGGCCTCCAGTGTGAATTAATGAATTCTCACACTGAAGTATAACAGCTACCGGTGAAGGTGCAAGCGGAAGGGGAAAAAACTCAGGTGAAATTGAAGAACAGACCCAACGCCGCAGCACCGAGGATCACCAGCATCGGGCTTACCTTGGTGTAGCGGAGGAGAAGAAACCCGACTGCCAGCAGCAGAAAGTCGCGGACGCAGACCAGTGAGGTCTTCCCCAGGTTGTAGGCGGCCGCTGCCACCAGCCCCACCACCGCCGGTATGACCCCGTCGAAAAAAGTCCCGATCAGCTCCACGTTGCGCAGCCGCTCGTAGTGACTGGAAATGAACAGCATCAGAGCGGTGCAGGGGAGAAAGATGAAGACCGTAGCCACCAGCGCCCCGACAAAGCCCCCTGCCTTGAACCCGGTGAAGGTTGCAAGCATGGCGAGCGGCCCCGGGGTCAATTGAGACAGGGCCAGGCCGTCGAGGAACTCCTTGAGGGTGAGCCACTGGTACTGGTCGACCATGATCCGGTGGAGCAGCGGAATCAGCACATAACCACCACCGAAGAAGATCAGACCAATCTTGAGAAATATCCAGGCAAGTTTGACGATACCCCCCATCAGGCGTGCTCCCGCAGGTAAAAGCTTCTTGCCACCGCCCACAAACCGGCCAGTACCAGGATGGTCAAGGCATTCAAGCCGAAGAACGCCGAAGCGGCGAAGGCGAGAAGCGCCAGAGCCCAGCCATTCGCCCCTTTAACGCTTGTTTTACTCATGCCAAGCGCCGCCACCAGGATCAGGCCGATCACCACCGGGTTGGTGCCACGCAAAGCCGACTGAAGCTGCGGCAGCTCGTGGAACTTGAAATAAAGCCAGGCAAGGAGTGTAACAAGACAAAAGGAAGGGGCGATGAAGGCAACCGCGGCGACAACGCCGCCGGTGATCCCGCGCAGATAGTAGCCGACGAAGGTGCAGGTGTTAAGGGAAAAGGGGCCAAGAATCTGGCCGAAAACGAGGCCGTGCATGAATTCCTGCTGGCTCAGCCACTGCTTTTTCTGCACACAGTAGCGTTCGGTCACCGAAACGATGGCCATGCCGCCACCAAAACCGGTGAGGCCGATATAGGCAAAGGTCTTGCTTATCTCCCAGAGGGAGACCCGCTGCTTCCGCTTCATTCCCGAACTCCTACTGGCCAGGTGCACCAGCGGATGGCACCGCTTCAAACAGTTGCTGTACCGACGGCCGCATCAGCACGATGATGGTGAAGATGCCGAGGATAGTGCCGAACGGCATGAACACACAGGCAACCCCCGCCACCACCAGACAGTAGATGCGCCGCTTCCTGGCTGCGAGAAACCGCCCAGCAACGATGATGGCAATGGCCAGCGCCCATCCGCCGAGGAAAAACATCGCCCCGATGATGATAAACAGCCAACCAAACACGTTGGCCGGCATCCCACCCTGGGGATTGCTGCTGCAAGCCGGCGCTAGCAGAACACCAATACCCACCGCCACATAAAGCAGCGCAAAACAGGCAAACAGCCCGGTCAGCCCCCCAACCACATAGTGAAAAACCGACAACATCTTCAGATGTTCCTGGTCCTGATTCATGGACGTCCTCCACCGGATGTTAAGATTGCAAATGCTGCATAAAATGGTACGCCCCACCGGTCCCGCGCCATCCGCAGTAATTAGACAATCAGCCGGACAAACTCCGGCGCGACGCTGATGGTCACCGGCGCATGGGCGAAGAAATCGCCATCCAGCTGGATCGCCTTGTCGCCACGAATCTCAAGCCGCTCCGTCATAAAGCTGCTGACCGCTGCCCCCTGCACCGCTCTGCCGGTGAAGAGCCGCAGCGCCAACTGCAGATAGGTACTGCGGCTACCGCCGCTGACACAGATCACCTCGAAATGAGGGGTAAACAGATCGACCTGGCGGGCCAGCAGAAACTTGCCACCATATTTTGCCGCGTTGCAGACGATGACGCTGTGGCAATCGAACTCCCCCTCCTTTGCCAGGATGTGCAACCGCCCGCTTTCCCAGTTGACCAGATGCCGCAAAGCGGCAAGGAGATAGGCTCCTTTGCCAATGATCCGCTTCTCACGCAGCCGCACCCCTTCCACCACGGCACCGTCCAGGCCGATGCCGGCCATGAGCAAGAAGTAGCGGAGCGCTCCCCCCTTTGCTAGAACCCCCACCGGCAGTGGGCGGGTTTCCCCGCGGACAATCCGCTCCACCGCTTCAGTGAGAGAGGAAATCCCCAGCTCCCTGGCGAGCACATTGGAGGTGCCAAGCGGAAGGACCGCCAGTGTCCCCTTCCCCGGCACAAGGCCGTTCAGCACCCCATTGACGGTGCCGTCGCCGCCAGCGGCAATTATCAGCGGCGCCTCCTGCTCCGTGCAGAGTCGCCGGGCAAAGCGCGCCGCATCATCGGGGCCCTGGGTTAGGAGGAGTTCCGGCGCGAAGTTGTGGCTTTGCAGGGTGACAATCACCCGCTGCAGCTTTTTTGCGGAATAGCTCCCGGACGTGGGATTGACGATGATGGCACACTGTTTTGGCAAGGTTGACGCTCCGTCTGCTGGTTCCGAGGTTTCTAAGTTCTTCGGAATGTATGCCATCTCCGCCAATAATTCAACCGATAAAAAAAGGCCGCCCGTGACGGCGGCCCTGTTTGGAGCAGCTGGCCCCTACTTTTTCTCCTCCTTCTCCGCCTCCCTGGAGAATTTTTTCATCGACTCCAGCATCACCCGCAAGCGTTTGTCAACCAGAGCGTTGATGGTCCCTTCCGGATAGCTCCCATCCGCTTGCCGCTCCCCGGCCGGAATGCCGGTCAGGATCTCGACCCCCTGGTCGATGGTCTCCACGCTCCAGATATGAAACTGCCCGGCCTTGACCGCCTCGACCACCTCCTCCTTCAGCATCAGGTGACGTTCGTTGCTCTTCGGAATCAATACTCCCTGCTCTCCGGTGAGACCCTTGGCTTTGCAGACCGCATAGAAACCTTCGATCTTGTAATTCACCCCGCCGATGGGCTGCACCTTCCCCAGCTGGTTGACACTGCCGGTCACGGCAATCCCCTGCCGGAGCGGCACGCTGGCCAGGGACGACAGAAGCGCATAGAGCTCGGTGGAGGAGGCGCTGTCCCCCTCAACCCCTTCGTAGGACTGCTCGAAGCAGATGGAGGCGGAAAAGGAGAGCGGCTTGTCATGGGCGAATTTTCCCCCCAGGTAACCGGTGAGGATCAGTATCCCCTTGTCGTGGATTGGCCCGGAGAGCTTCACTTCCCGCTCGATATTGACCATCCCGGCGCGCCCCATGTAGACACGGGCGGTGACCCGCGACGGCCGGCCGAAAGTGTAATCGCCAAGGGTGATGACCGACAGGCCGTTGATCTGCCCCACTTCGACACCGGCGGTATCCACCAGGATGGTGCCATCCTCAAACAGCTCCTGCATCCGCTCTTCGATCCGGTTGCTACGGTAGTTCTTCTCCTCGATGGCCCGCTGGACGAACACCCTGGTCACTAGCAGACTCTTTTCCTGGCCGGCCCAGTAGCTCGCCTCGTGGATCAGGTCGGAGATCTCGGTGAACTGGGAGGAGAGCTTCTGCTGGTCCTCCACGCTGCGCGCCGAAAATTCCAGCAGCTCTGCCACCCCGCTCCGGTCGAAGGGGAGGAGCTTCTCGGCCCTGCAATGGGAGGCGACAAACAGTGCGTAATCTTTCATGATAGCGGGAGTACGGGCAACACGGCTGTCAAAGTCCCCCTTCACCTTGAAAAACTTCCGGTAGTCCGGCTCCAGGTAGTAGAGGAGGTAGTAGATCCAGGGGGAACCGATCATGATGATCTTGGCCTGCAGCGGCACCGGTTCCGGCTTGAGCGAGGCGACGGTCATGAACCGGTACTGTTCCAAGACATCCTCTATCTTGATTTCGCCGTTCCTGATGCAGCGCTTCAGCGCATCCCAGGCAAAGGGGTTGATCAGGACCTCCCGCGCATCGACGATCAGGTAGCCGCCGTTGGCCCGATGCAGCGCCCCGGATTTCACCAGGGTAAAGTTGGTGGTGGCCACCCCTCCCATCTGCATGACGTGCTCGATCCGGCCGAACAGGTTGTTATAGGTGGGATTCGTTTCGAACACCACCGGCGCCCCCTTGGTCTCCTTATTATCCACCAGGACGTTCACCGTATAACGCTCAAAAGACGGCTCCTGGCGGGCAAATTTCAGGCCAGGAATCGGTGACTGCTGCGGCGACTGGGGCTTGAAATCCTCCAGATTTAGCAGAATATCCTCCTGCACCGCCTCCAGATAGGCAACCACCTTGGCAAACCCGGCGAATTTCTCGCGTAGCGGGGCGATGTGATGCCCCAGCGCCGAAAGCCCCAGATTCCGGTCGATGTTGGCCAGCTCCTCCCGCAATCCCTTTTCGTTCTCCCGCACCTGCCGCATCACGTCGTTGAGCTTTTCGGTCAGCTCCTTGCCGACCTCCTCCAGACTTTCGTGCTCTGTATCGGAGAGCGCCTCGTACTCCTCCTGGGTGTAGTTGCGCCCCTCCTTCTGCGGCACCACCACCAGCCCCGACACGGTCCGCTGCAGGGCAAACCCCCTTTCCCCCGCCTCCTGTTCCAATTTGCCGAACAGTACGCCATTTTTTTCCTGATACTCCTCCAGGATGTTCGCCTTGTTGGTTTCATACTCCTTGCTGTCAAGCGCCTTGGGAATATCTACCCGTACCTGCTCCAGCAGCTCCTTCATGTCATTGTCCAGCTCACTTCCCTGTCCAGCCGGGAGCACCAGACTGGAAGGGAGGTCCGGCGCCTTAAAGTTGTAGACATAACACCAGTCCTGGGGCGGCGGACCGGCGGCGGCGCGTTTTTTCAACAGGTTTTTGATGGTTGACGCCCGGCCGGTGCCGGTCTCCCCCGCGAGAAAGATGTTGAACCCGCCATCGGCCATCCCGAGGGCAAAGTCGATCGACCTGAGAGCCCGTTCCTGGCCGATGGCACCCTCCAGCTCGGGAAGATCATCGGTGGTGGTGAAGTCGAACTGGGCCGGGTCGCAACTCCACCTCAGCTGCGCTGCTGGTACCTTGAAGTTACTGTCAGTCACGTCTCCCTCCTTGCATATCATTTGCCCGGTCGGGGCATCTGGCAATGCGACCCTGTCATGAATGAATTCTCCACTGGCAACCACTCTTCCAGTACCACCCCAAACCGCTCCCCAATCAGCTTCTTGACCTCTACCAGCGGTACCTCCACTCCGCACTCCCTGACCAGCGAAGTAACCGGACACCCCGCTATCCCGCACGGATTGATGCGGGAGAAAGGTGTGAGGTCGGCGTTCACATTGAGGGCAAAGCCGTGCATGGTCACCCAGCGCCGCACCCCGACCCCGATCGCGGCGAGCTTGCCGTTAGCAGTCCAGATCCCGGTCCTCCCCGGAACCCGCCAGGCCCTGGCCCCGAAATCGGCGACGGTCAGGATCAAGAGTTCCTCCAGGAAGCGGAGATACCGGTGGAGGTCGCGGCTACGCTCCCCCAGCTTAAGCAGCGGGTACCCGACCAGCTGCCCAGCCCCATGAAAGGTGACGTCCCCCCCCCTGTTGATGCGGACCGCCTCGATGGTGGGATCGAGAAGATTTGCCCCACTGCCACCGCTGCCGATGGTGTAGACCGGCGGGTGCTCCAGCAGAAGCAGCGTCTCCGGGCCGGCGCCAACCACGATCTCCGCGACCAGCCGTTCCTGCAGGGCAAGGGCCGCGCCAAACTCCATGACACCAAGATCGGTAACGTTCACAAAACCTCTGCCTCACCGCAGGACGTAAAGCAACAAAACTTCATTTAACAAGGATGTACAGGATATACAGGATTAAAGCCTTAGAATTTATAACAAAGTCTTAAGCTTTTCGTTTTGACTTAAACCAGCATCGCCACCGGGTTTTCCAGCACTTTCTGCAGCTCACCCATGAACCTGGCGGCCATGGCGCCATCGATGAGCCGGTGATCGGCCGAGATGGTCGCTTTCATGATCCTGGCCGGCACTACTTCCCCTTTTTTCACGACTGGCTGGTCGTTGACCCCACCCACCGCCAGGATCGCCCCCTGGGGCGGAAAAATCACCGCCATGAACTGGTCGACGCCGAACATGCCAAGGTTGGAGATGGAGAAGGTTCCCCCGCTGAGTTCGGCCGCGTTGATCGTGCCGCTGCGGGCCCGGCTGATAAGCTCCCGGCTCTGGCTGGCGATATCCTTGAGTGAGAGTGCTTCACATCCTTTAATGACTGGCACCAACAATCCCTCATCGAGGCTGACCGCGATGCCAATGTTGATCGACGGATGAATGATGATGCTGTCGACAGTGAATGAGGCGTTTAGCTGCGGATATTTCTGCAGGGCCAGGGCCACGGCCTTGATCAGCAGGTCGTTGAGAGAAACCCGCGTGCCGGCCTTCTTCATCCCCCTGGCCAGCTTTTCCGCCTCGCCCATGTCGATCGCCACGGTCACCGTAAAGTGCGGGATGGTCTGCCATGAGGTGGTCACCGTCCGGGCAATGGCGGCACGCATCCGGGAGAGCGGCTGGGGAACGGTAGGCTGTACGGACGGCTCCACCTTCCTTGCTTCTCTCTCAACCTTTACCTCTACCTTTACCTGTTTTTCATGCCGCTCCAGATCTTCTTTGAGAACCCTCCCCTCCGGGCCACTCCCCTTGACCTCCTTCAGGTCAATCCCCATCTCCCGCGCCAACCGCCGGACCAGGGGAGAGGCCTTCTCTGCGCCGAATCCTTCTCTGGAAACCGGCTGCACAGACGGTTGCGGCTTCTCTGGCTCCACTATTGAGATAGGCTCAGCCGCAGCTGCTTTGGCAGCTGGTTGCGCCTCCGGCTCCATCTCTTCCGTTATCTTTGCCGCAACTGGAACTAGTGCCGTCACCTGCTCCCCCTCTGCGCCGATGATGGCGATGACGGTTCCCACCGGGGCCAGCTCTCCGGGCGTGATTCGGGTTTCAAGCAACACGCCGGAGCTGAATGCCTCCAGCTCCATGTTCGCCTTGTCGGTCTCCACCTCGGCGATTATCTCGCCGCGCTCCACCCGCTCCCCCACACTCTTCTTCCAGGAGACGAGCCGCCCCTCGGTCATGGTGTCGGACAGCTTCGGCATGGTGATTTCAGTAGCCATTGCAAAACCTCACTTCTGCCACAGTGACAATAAATCGAAATTAACAAGGATGGACAGGATGCACAGGATTAAAGCCTTTTTGATTTATAAATTCTTCGGACTTGCGTTTATATCCTGTCCATCCTGTATATCCTTGTTAAGTGGCTCTTGGCTTTCTCCGTGTCTCTGTGGCAGGTGTTAATATTTTGCAGTCAATGTTTCCTTGACTGCCTTGACGATATCCTCCACCTGCGGGATACAGAGTTTTTCCAGCTTGCGCGAATAGGGCATCGGCACATCGAGGCCGGAGACTCGCTGGACCGGTGCAAGAAGCAGGTCAAAGCACTGCTCGTAAATAAGCGAGGCGATGTGGCCGCCGAGTCCGGCCGTCTGCCAGCACTCCTCCACCACCACCGCCCGGCCGGTCCGTTTCACGGAATCGACAAAGGTCGGCGTATCGAGCGGCTTGAGGGAGCGGAGGTCCACTACCTCGCAGGAAATCCCCTCCTTTTCCAGCACGGCCGCCGCCTGCAACGCCAGCACCGTCATCCTGGAGTAGGCGACAATGGTGACATCCTTCCCCGGCCGTTTCACCTCGGCGCTGCCGAGTGGCACCAGGAATTCCGGGTCGTCCGGCACCTCCCCCTTGCTGTTATAGAGGAGTTCGTGCTCGAGGAAGATGACCGGGTTATTGTCACGGATGGCGCTCTTCAAAAGCCCCTTGGCATCGGCCGGGGTGGCAGGCAAGGCCAGGTAAAAGCCGGGGGCGTGCATGAAATAGGTTTCGAGACTCTGGGAGTGCTGGGCCGCCAGCTGGCTCCCGCCGCCTCCGGGGGCGCGCACCACCATCGGCAGGTTGATCTGGCCGCCGAACATGTAGCGGATCTTCCCCATATGGTTGATGAGCTGATCCATGGCCAGCAGCGCGAAATTCACCGTCATCAGCTCGGCCACCGGCCGGAGCCCACCCATGGCCGCGCCGATCGCCACGCCGATGATGGTGTTCTCGGAGATGGGAGTGTCTTTCACCCGTTCCTCGCCGAACTCGGCCAACAGACCGCGAGTCACCTTGAACGACCCTTCGTAGAGGGCCACATCCTCCCCCCAGGTCACCACCGACGGGTCCCGGCGCATCTCCTCTTTTAAAGCGAGGTTGAGGGCGTCACGGTAGGTCATTTCCGGCATTTCAAAACCTCCAAAAAACCTTTTCACCACGGAAATACGAGAAAACAAACCTTTTTAACAAGGATATACAGGATGTACAGGATAAAACCTGAAATCTTTTGTATTGTATTTTGATTCTAAACGTCTTTAATCCTGAATATCCTGTCCATCCTTGTTAATTAAGGGTGTGGCTTTTTTCTCCGTTTCTCCGTGCCTCCGTGGTGGATTATCAGACGTAGATGTCGTTGAAAACCTCGCTATCCTCAGGCCACGGCGACTCCTCGGCGAATTTGACCGCCTCCTGCACCTCCACCTGCGCCGTGGCTTGCATCTCCTTGAGCCCCTCCGCCGTGGCGATCCCCTCCTCCACCAGCCGTCGGGCGAAGTTGGGGAGCGGGTCGCGCGCCTTCCAGATCTCCAGCTCCGCCGGGCTGCGGTACTTGGCCGGGTCCGACATGGAATGGCCACGGAACCGGTAAGTCATCGCCTCGATCAGGTAGGGGCGGCTCTGTTCCCGGACCCATTCCGCCCCACGCTTTACTGTCTCGTGGACGGCAATCACATCCATCCCATCCACCCGCTCCGACGGGATGTCATAGCCGCAGGTCCGCTTGTGGATGTCGGCCAAGGCGGATGAGCGGTGAACTTCGGTGCCGATTCCGTAGAAGTTGTTCTCGCAGACAAACAGTACCGGCAGCTCCCAGACCCGCGCCCAGTTCAGTGCCTCGTGAAAGGTCCCCTGGTTCACTGCCCCGTCGCCGAAGAAACAGGCGACGAGCCGCCCCTCCTGCCGGTATTTGGCGGCAAAGGCGAGCCCCACGGCAATCGGGAACTGGCCGCCGACAATGGCATACCCCCCCATGAAGTTGAGCTCCGGCGCGAAGAGGTGCATGGAGCCCCCCTTTCCCTTGCAGAGGCCGGTCGCCTTGCCGAACAGCTCCGCCATTACCCGCTTGGGGTCGGCGCCGCGAACGATGGCCTGGGGGTGCTCCCGATAGGCGGAGAGGATATAGTCGTCCTTGTGCAGTCCGGCCGTAGCGCCTACTGCCACCGCCTCCTGGCCGCTGTAAAGATGCAGAAAGCCGGTGATGTGCCCCTTGGTATACTGCTCGGCACACGCCTCCTCGAACTCACGGCATAGCACCATCTGTTCATAAAGCTTCAGCAGGTCATGATCGGGCAGTTCCGCCCGGAGCTTCGAATCCATAAGCAACCTCTCGGTTGCAGGCAGAGGTAGAGGTATAGGTAAAGAACTTTCTCTCCCTATGCCTCTACCTTTACCTGCTTTTTGACGTAGTTCAGCGTCCCGCCGGCCAGCAGATCCTGGCGATCGCGCTCGGAGACTTCCAGGACGGTGACTATCTCCTGTCCATCCACCTGGACCGGGATCTCCTTTGCGCCGGCGGCCACAAGTTTGCGCAGCTCATTGAAGAGGACGGTATCCCCCTGCTTTAGCAGGTCGTAATCGGCCGGGTTCTTGAAGGTGAGGGGGAGGATGCCAAAGTTGATCAGGTTGGCCTTGTGGATGCGGGCGAAACTCTTGGCGAGCTTGGCACGAATCCCCAGGTAACGGGGGGCGATGGCCGCGTGCTCCCGGGATGATCCCTGCCCGTAGTTCTCGCCGCCGACAATGATGCCGTTCCCCTTCTCCTGCGCCCGCTTCGGGAACTCAGGGTCGAGCTGGTCGAAGACGAAGCGGCTGATGGCCGGAATGTTGCTCCGGTAGGGGAGGACCTTGTTGCCGGCCGGCATGATGGCGTCGGTGGAGATGTTGTCCCCGACCTTGATGATCACCGAAGCGGCGAGCTCCTCCGGGAGTTCCTCGAAATCGGGAAAGGGGACGATGTTCGGACCGGTAACGATCTCCACTCCGCTCGTATCCGCCACGGGCGCAATGATGCTGGAATCGTCGAGGAGGTATTTCTCGGGATTCTGGACGTTGGGCCAGGGCATCAGTTCTCCAAGCTTACGGGGATCGGTAATGACGCCGTAGATGCCGGCCGCAGCCGCGGTCTCCGGTGAGCAGAGGTAGACACGATCGTTCTTTACCCCGCTCCGTCCGGGGAAGTTGCGCGGAAAGGTGCGCAACGACACTTGGTCGGTCCCCGGCGCCTGCCCCATGCCGATACACCCGAGACACCCCGGCTGGTGAATCTGGGCCCCAGCCAGCAGGAGCGACATGAAGCCACTCTGGGCGGCCACATTCTCCAGAACCTGGCGGCTGCCGGGGTTGACGTTGAAGGAGACATGGGGGGCGACCTTCCGTCCGTCGAGTATTTTGCAGACGGTCATCAGGTCCCGGAACGAGGAATTGACCGAACTGCCAACGATCACCTGGTCGACCTTCACCCCCGCCACCTCTGCCACCCGCACCACGTTGTCCGGTGACGATGGGCAGGCGATGAGCGGTTCCAGGGTGGAGAGGTCGATCTCGTCGTATTCGTCGTAAGTGGCGTCCGGGTCGGCGGCCAGTGAGTGCCAGGCATCGCCGCGCCCCTGGGATTCCAGGAACTCCCTGGTCCGCTGGTCCGAAGGAAAGACGGAAGTGGTGGCGCCGAGCTCCGCCCCCATATTGCCAATGGTTCCCCTATCTGTAGCCGAGAGGGTCGCCACACCGGGGCCGTAATACTCGATGATCTTGCCGACCCCACCCTTGACCGTGTGGCGGCGGAGCATCTCCAGGATCACATCCTTGCCGGAAACCCATGGCGGAAGCTTCCCCACCAGCTTCACTCCCCAAATCTTCGGGCAGGGGAGGTGGAACGGGTGGCCGGCCATGGCAAGCGCCACGTCGAGCCCCCCGGCGCCTATGGCGAGCATGGCGAGGCCGGCCGCAGTCGGGGTGTGGGAGTCGGCACCAAGCATCACCTTCCCCGGCACGCCGAATCGCTCCAGGTGCACCTGGTGGGAGACGCCGTTGCCAGGCTTGGAGAGATAGATGCCGAACTTCTGCGCCGCGGTCATCAGGAAGACGTGGTCGTCGGCATTCTTGCTGTCTGTCTGCAGCAGGTTGTGGTCGATATACTGGGCCGCCAGCTCCACCTTTACCCGTGGCACCCCCATGGCGATGAACTCCAGGAATGCCATGGTGCCGGTGGCGTCCTGCAGCAGCGTGTGATCAATCCTGATCGCTATTTCCCTGCCGGGAACCAGCTCACCTTCCACCAGGTGGGCTTCAAGGATCTTCGTCGCGAGATTTTTACCCATTTTTTCCTCCTAAAAATCCACCACGGAGACACGGAGGCACGGAGAACAAACTTTTTACACCGTCAATTAACAAAGATGTACAGGATACACAGGATTAAAGACGCTTAGATTCAAAAACAAAGCACTCGAGTTTTAGGTTTTATCCTGTAAATCCTGTCTATCCTTGTTAAAAAAAGGTTTGCGTTTCCTCCGTGTCTCCGTGTCTCCGTGGCAGATTATGAATGAATTGCCCTTTTATCCACATCCAGCGCCGCCTCCTTCAAGGCTTCGGAAAGGGTCGGATGGGCGTGGAAGGTCATGGCGATATCGGCGGCCGAGCCGCCGTAGGTCATGACCGTCACCGCCTCGGCGATCAGGTCTGACGCCCGGGGGCCCAGGATATGCACCCCCAGCACCCGGCCGGTTTCCTGGTGGGCCAGTACCTTGACGAAACCGTCGGTTTCGGCCATGCATCTGGCGCGGCCATTCCCCATGAAGTTGAAGCGACCGGCAGCATAGGGAATCTTCTCTTGTTTCAGCTGCTCTTCAGTCTTGCCGACACTCGCCCCCTCCGGCCAGGTATAGACGATCCCCGGAACAAACTCGTAATCGACCACCGAGGCCTGTCCCGCAAGGCGCTCGGCGAACACGACCCCCTCCTCCATCGCCTTGTGGGCCAGCATCGGCCCAGCAATCAGGTCGCCGATCGCGTAAATGCCAGGGACGCTGGTCTGGTACTTATCATCGACACTGACCCTCCCGCTGCGGTCCAGTGCCACCCCTAACGCCTCCAGGCCGAGTCCGGCCGTCAAGGGTCGCCGCCCTACTGCCACCAGCATCCGGTCACAGCTGATTTCCTCCTTTCTGTCACCGCTTACCACCTGCACCAACAGCTTTCCCCCGGCAAAGGTGGCGCCGGTTACCCGCGTCTCCATGCGGAAGGTAAACCCCTGCTTTTTCAGGGCACGCAGCAGGCCCTCTGCAACCTGACCATCGCTGGTCGGAATTAAGTTGGGGAGCATTTCCACCACCGTCACCTGGCTCCCAAGCCGGTTCCAGACCGAGCCGAGCTCAAGGCCGATGTAGCCACCCCCGACAACCAGCAGATGTTCCGGGACGCTCTCGAAAGAGAGGGCCTCCCGGGCGCTCACAATAGTTTTACCGTCAAAGGGGAGAAACGGCAGCTCCACCGGCTGGCTGCCAGTGGCCAGCAGCACCCGCGTCCCTTTCAACACCTGCATTTCCCGGTCTCCGGCCCCCGGTCCCTGGTCGCTGTTTTTCTCCCGAGTCTCGAGTCCCAAGTCCCGGACAGGAGTCACCTCCACTTGGTGAAATTCATTGTTTTGCGGTGCCTGCAGCCGGCCGGTCCCTTGCACCAAAGCAATCTTGTTCTTCTTGAACAGGAAGGCGACGCCATCGGTGAGCTTTTTCACCACGTCGTCCTTCCGCGCCAGCATTTTGGCCAGGTCAAGCCGCGGCGGCTCGATCACGATCCCGTGCAAGGAGAATTTATCCCGGGCCAGTGCGAACAGCTCCGAGGAATCAAGCAACGCCTTGCTCGGGATGCACCCCTCATTGAGGCAGACCCCGCCGAGTCGGGCGTTCCGCTCCACCACTGCCACCCGCATCCCGAGCTGAGCGGCACGGATAGCCGCCACGTACCCGCCGGGGCCGGCGCCGATGATGATCAGATCGAAGATATCTTCAGCCATGCCAACCCTCCCGGTCATTCCCAACCCCCAAGCACCACTCCCATCAGCACCAGCGTGGAAACCCGGTAGCCGGCCTGAATCAGGAACAGTTTCATGCTCCAGCCGCAGAATAGGTAATCGGAAAAGAGCGAGGTGGCAACCAAGCCTGCTCCGGCGTACAACCCCACCAGCAGCCCTTCGGTCATGTCTACCACCCCGATCCAACTGATAAACAGTGACAGGACCACCGCCGTAACAGCTGTCGCGACAAAACTGAGCACCAGCGCCTTGACCGGCTTCCCCAGCTGCTCTTTGCTTTTATCGATGGCCGCAAGCCAGGCGTGGCCGAACATAAACCGCGAATACCAGAGAAAACCGAAACAGAACCCCACCACCGTCGCCACCAGAACAGCCACAAAATTCAACTCAAAATGGTTCAGCATGCTTCCTCCTGTTAATAATTGCATTACATGCGGACTGCTCCCCGCCTTCATGTTTGGCAAACGCAGATTTGGCGCGAAATCCGAATCCTTCATGAGGAACGCGATTTTTCCGCAAGGTCAAGGCGATCGAGGGGATTGCGCGGAGGCGTACACGTAGTACGCCGCACAAGCAAACCCGAAGATCAACGCAGAGATTGCGGAAAAGGCGCGTTCCTACTACCCTTCGAGGAACATCTCCTCCGGCTCTTCTATATACTCCTTGACCTTTTTCAGGAATTTGACCGCCTCACGACCGTCGACCAGCCGGTGATCATAGGAAAGGGCCAGGTACATCATGGGACGGATCACCACCTGGCCATCCCTCGCCACCGGCCGGTCCTGAATGGTATGCATCCCTAGCACCCCACTCTGGGGTGGGTTGAGGATCGGGGTGGAAAGGAGCGAGCCGTACACACCGCCATTGGTGATGGTGAAGGTCCCCCCCTCCAGGTCGGTGATGGCAAGCTTGTTGGTCC
>JANXYN010000180.1 GCA_025356035.1 Geobacteraceae bacterium | reverse complement strand
GGCTGCCGGCCGCCGGTTTCGGGGCCCTGATTACGCTGATGCTCTTTAAATGCGATCTGAATATCTATGGTTTTGTCGGGATCATCATGCTGATCGGCATCGTCAAAAAGAACGCCATCATGATGATCGACTTTGCCCTGGAAGCCGAGCGGGAGTCAGGCAAGCGGCCGCTGGACGCCATTTACGAGGGGGCGTTGGTGCGGTTCAGGCCTATCATGATGACCACCATGGCGGCCCTGATGGGAACCCTCCCCATTGCAATAGGGTTGGGCGCCGGCGGAGAGTCGCGGCAACCGCTGGGCCTCGCGGTTGTGGGAGGTCTATTGACTTCGCAGTTATTGACCCTCTACATCACGCCAGTGGTTTATTACTATATGGATCAGCTTCTGACCAGGGTGAGGGCGAGGAAAGCAGTTGTGAAGTATGAATTTTGAATTATGAAGGTTGATGGAAGCAATTATGAAGTATGAAGGTTGAATATTTACTTTCATAATTCATCCTTATCAAAAGCAATCGGGAGATACAAAGTATGGAGAAAAGACTGTATATCGGCAATATCTCGTTCAAGGCAACTGAGGAAAACATCAGAGTTCTCTTTGCCGAAATCGGCGAAGTGGTGTCAATTAACTTTGGAACGGATGCGCGCACCGGAAAACCCAAGGGGTTTGCCTTCGTGGTAATGGCATCGGACGGAGAGGCACAGAAGGCGATCGAAGCCTTGAACGGTACATTGCTACTGGGGAGGCCTCTGAGCGTGAGCGAGGCCAACACTCAGGAGCCGAGGGAACGGCGTGATCTGGATACGGACAGTGGCCGGAAACCAGGGAAGTAACGGAGAGTTCGGGGGCTCGAACTCCACTGAGCCCTACAAGATCTTCAGGCTTGAAAAGGAGGCCGTAGATGTTGGAGTTTAATCTAGATGTGCAGAAGTGTACCAGATGTGGCCAGTGTGTCGCAGACTGCCCCGCCCACATCATCGCCATGGCTGATGGCTACCCGGCCATTGCGCCGGAGAACGAGGCATCCTGCTACCGGTGCCAGCACTGCCTGGCCATCTGTCCCACCGGGGCGGTATCGATCCTCGGGCTCAAGCCGGAGGAGAGCCGGCTGCTGGCCGGCAACTATCCTGACCCTCTGCAGCTAGAAACCCTCATCAAGGGGCGGCGTTCGGTGCGGCGCTTCCGGGATGAAAACCTGGAACCGGAACTGCTGCAACGGCTGTTGGAGGTTGCATGGCATGCCCCCACCGGGGTCAACTCACGTCAGGTCCGTTTCACGGTGGTGGACGATCGGCAGAAGCTGGCGGCGTTCCGTGATGAAGTAATGGCCGGGTTGGGGCGTCTGGTCCGGGACAATGCGCTCCCCGAAAGGTTAGCGTTCTTCGCCGATTTCGTCAGGCTCTGGGAGGAGCAGGGGGTTGATACGCTTTTCCGGGGTGCGCCGCACTTCCTGGTTGCCTCGGTGCCGCACAACGTCCCGTCGCCGCTTCCCGACTGCCTGATCGCCCTGTCCTACTTCGAGCTGTTCGCCCAGGCCAATGGCGTCGGCACGGTCTGGGACGGCCTGGCCAAATGGGCCATCACTGACCTGCTGCCGGAAACGCGCCAGCGCCTCGGCATTCCGGACGATCACCTGATCGGCTACGCCATGGCCTTTGGCATGCCGGCAGCGCATTACACGAGGACTGCGCAGCACGGGCCGGCGCTCATCCACCGTTTGCCGTAGGTTGACGGAAGGAGAGTCCAGGTGGATTCCCCCTTGCCTACTATTGCACATCGCTAAGCAGTTGTCTGAGAAAGGCGTTGCTCGGTTCTATCGTCAGGTAGTCGGCGTCGGCATTGGTAACCTGGGGGAAACCGGCTCTGTTCGGGAGTTCCGGGAGGATCACCCGGTAGTCGAACTGCCTTTTTCCCCTCTCCATCTGTGCCGGTATTCCCCACGTTTTGCGGGCGTGACTTACCCCCGTCAGTACCACCATGGTGGTGTCGGCGTGTTTTTCCAGGTAAGCGGCCAGGTTGCGTGCCATCAGGCTGTTCCAGAGCATCATCGCTTCGCAGAAATGGCTGAGGACCTCGCTATTGCCGCCATGCTTGGGAAGGATGCGCCCCATGAACGCCAGATATTCGTCGCTCACCTCACAGCTTATGTCCGGAGACAACTTCCGGCGCATCTCCTCGGGAAGCGCCTGAAAACCGCGCCGCTTCACCTCCTGGATGAGCTCGCTCGGCACGTTGAGACCGACCAGCGGAATCCGGTTGTCGCGGGCGTACTGGAAAATCGCGGCATACAGTTCGAGCGGTTCTGTCCAGTTCTGCGCATAGAGCGCAGCAAACCGGGCCGAATCGAGTTGTCCCTCAACCCAGGCGTCCAGTTCCCGCTGGCTCCCGGCGCTGAACATCTCCAGGCCGATCGCCAGGGGTTTGCCGTTGGCATGTATCCCCTTGATCACCTGGTATTGGATTGCGTGGTGATCCGGGTTGTCGTGGATCTCGCCAACGAAGATGATTTGCGCATCACTCACTTCCTCAATCATCCTGTCGATCGGGATCGTCTGCCGGTCGCTCAAGCGGAGCGAGCTGGTGACGCCGCAGCCGGACAGCACCACGGCCAGCATGACTAGGACTGCTCTGCATAAGATAGCCATCTTC
>JANXYN010000123.1 GCA_025356035.1 Geobacteraceae bacterium | reverse complement strand
GTCCTGGGGGCGGTGACCGGCATTGAGGGGCCGCGCCAAGGGGTTACCGTGGTAAGAATGGGGCTTCTCGACAGGACCGGCTCACTCCTCTGGTATAACGACTGGGGTAATGCTGGCGACTACGATCTGCGCGACAAAGGGAATGTGGGTGATATTACCGCGGTTCTCCTCGACGAATTCCCGAGGTTAGGCAAATGAAACAGGCACTGTTCCTCCTGTTGCTGGCCGTTGCGGTTTTGTCAGGGTGTGCCAGTACCAATCTGGCGCCGGTCTCGTCCAACGGGAACTTCCAGATCGAGGATGATGAAAAGCGCATCTGGCTCCGCTCTGAGGAAGAGGAGCGGGACCTTAACCGCAGCGGCCTTCTCTATGAAGACAAGGAGCTAGAGGCTTATCTGAACGATGTCGCCCGCAAGCTCCAACCGCCTGCGGTCTATAAAGCGATTCCGTTCAAGATCAAGGTGATCAAGAACCCGTATCTGAACGCCTTTGCCTATCCCAATGGCGTGGTCTATGTGCATACCGGGATTCTCGCCCGGATGGAGAACGAGGCCCAGTTCGCCACCCTGCTTGCCCATGAGATGACCCATGCCACCCATCGCCATGGGGTTAAGGAGTTCCGCCACGGACAAAACAAGAGCGCCTTTCTGGCCACCTTCCGCACCACTTTGGGGGGAACCCCCATTGTGGGTGGCCTGGTCAGTGCACTCGGCGAGCTGGGTACCATGGCGTCGGTCACCGGCTATTCCAGCGATCTGGAAACCGAGGCCGATATCGAGGGGCTGAAACTAGTGGTCAAGGCGGGTTATGACCCCCAGGAAGCGCCGAAGCTATTCGAGCTGCTGAAGCAGCAGCTTGAGGAAGAGGAGATCACGGAGCCGTTCTTTTTCGGCACCCATCCCCGGGTCAAGGAGCGGATGAAAAACTACACAAAGCTCCTCAAAGGAGAATATAAGGAGCGGCGGGGCGGGACGAAGAACGCCGAGCTTTTTCAGAGCAAGATCAGCAGGCTGGTTCTGGACAATGCCTGGCTCGACCTCAAGGGGGGGCGCTTCAAGCAGGCCCAGCGGGGAGCGGAAAAATACCAGGCGAAGAAGGCCAATGATGCCAGGGGCTACTATCTGTTAGGGGAGGTTGCCCGGCAGAGGGCGGAAAAGGGTGACGGGGAAAAGGCAAAGAGTTACTATCAAAAGGCCATCGCCATCAATCCCGCTTATCCCGATTCCTTCAAGGCGATGGGGCTCATGCAATACAAGCAGGGAGAAAAGGGGCCTGCCAAGAAGAACCTGAAGCAGTACCTCTCGCTGGCGCCCCAAGCAGCGGACCGGGAATATATTGAAGAGTATCTCAAAGAATGCAACTAAAGGGGTAGGCATATGAAAAAATATTTGCTGTTGTTACTATTGCTGCTGGCAGGGTGCGGACCGTGGGAGCGGACGGGCGGCCTTTACAACGGTGACCACTTTTCCACGCAACTCCCCGACGGCTGGATGAGATCGAGAACGGTGGACAATCTCCTGCTTACCCATGATGGCCTGCTGTTGCAATATATCTCCATTTTTGAACGGGAGGTTGATGCCGAGTTCAAAAATACCAAAAAGCGGCTCTCCAAGGGGATGATGCCCCAGGAGGCGGCGGAGGTGGTGCTGGATAATATCGCTTCCGACCAGAATGTGCAGAACTTCGAGATCAAGGAAAACAAGCCGGCCAAACTGGGTGGCGTCCCTGCCTTCAGGGCGGTCCTGACCTACAAGGACAAGGACGGGTTGAAATACAAAAGCGTCTACTACGGCTTCATCAAGGATGACCGTTTTTTCGGCGCCCGGTATACCGCCCCGTCCCGCTACTACTTCGACCACGACGTCAAGACCTTTGACAAGGTGGTGCAGAACTTTAAGCTGCGCTAGTTTCGCGAAGGTTCTCTGCAGGCCGGCATGCCATTATGGGGTGGCGTTGCCGGCCATAGTGTGGTAAAAACTACCGGAAGGAGCCCGGTAGTTTTTTTATTTTAGGCACCGGCCATGGAGTTTGGAGCATGCGTAAACTAATCAAGAAGCGCTCGATCAAGAGCGGGTTGCTGCCAGGGGCACTCGTCTATGTGGGGGACAAGTCTGCCGTAGCGGTGCAGGTCACCATCATCGACTACACCGAAAGCGTTTTCGAGGAACGGCAAATCCAGTCCCTGGATGAATGTATCCTTTTCCGGGAGAGCCCCTCCGTCACCTGGATCAACGTGGATGCCACCCACCAGGTGGAGATCGTGCAAAAGCTTGGCGACTGTTTCGGTATCCACCCCCTCATTCAGGAAGACATCCTCAACACCGAGCAGCGGCCGAAGCTGGAAGATTTTGGCGATTACCTGTATGTGGTGCTGAAGATGCTCTCGATCAATGGTAACGGAGATGGGATGGTGGCGGAACAGGTGAGCCTGATCCTTGGCCCCAATTTTGTCATCTCGTTCCAGGAAGAAGGGAAAGAAGGTGATCTGTTCGAGGTGGTCAGGGAGCGGCTCCGAAGCAGCAAGGGAAAGCTGCGGAAAATGGGGGCCGACTACCTCCTCTATGCGCTGCTCGATGCCATCGTCGACGGTTATTTCGTCATTCTGGAACGCCTCGGCGAGCGGATCGAGGTGCTCGAGGAGGAGCTGTTGGCTAATCCCTCCCAGCTGACCCTGCAGAATATCCATACCCTGAAACGGGAGATGATCTTTCTCCGCAAGTCGGTCTGGCCCCTGCGCGAGGTGATCAGTGGCCTGCAGCGGGGCGAATCGCCATTGATCAGTGAGACGACCGGCCCCTATCTGCGGGATGTGTATGATCACACCATCCAGGTGATCGACGCGGTGGAGAGCTTCCGCGACATGCTGGCCGGCATGCTCGATATCTACCTGTCCAGCATCAGTAACCGGCTCAACGAAGTGATGAAGGTGCTGACTATCATTGCCACGATTTTCATCCCGCTTACCTTCATCGTCGGGGTGTACGGGATGAATTTCAAATTGATGCCGGAGCTGGAGTGGCGCTGGGGGTACCCGGCGGTCTGGCTGCTGATGGTTGGCTTGGCTGGCATGATGCTGATGTTTTTTCGCCGAAAGAGATGGCTGTAACGGGCTGCCTGCGCGGCATTGAGCCAACAGCCTGCAACTTAACCGTAACAGAAGAGGAGGGATCGCATGATGAAGTTCAAAGTGAGCATGTTGGCTATATTGGTAGTACTGGCTACCGCGGTGACGGCGGCGGCCGTGCCGACCCAGATCACGGTGCGGGTCAAGACCAAGGATGCCAAATTCCTCGGCAGCAGCATGGGTGGGGCATTGATCACCATCAGGAACGTCGATACCGGCGAACTCCTGGCCAAGGGGGTCACCAGTGGCTCCACCGGCAATACCGATACCATCATGAAGAAACCGCAGACCCGGGGAGCCTCCCTCAGCGATGAAAAATCGGCGCGCTTTGCCGCCACCATCGACATCGATGAGCCGACGTTGCTGGAGGTCAAGGCTTACGGGCCCTTGGTTCAGCGGCAGGCGGCCAATATGGTGGCAATTACCCAATGGGTGGTGCCAGGCAAACATATCACTGCCGGCGATGGCTTGATGCTGGAGCTTCCGGGCCTGGTGGTGGATGTGCTGGCGCCGCAGGCCCATCTTCAGTTGCAAGCTGAGAGCATGCCCCGGACTATCGCCATCGCCGCCAATGTGACCATGATGTGCGGCTGCCCGCTCAAGCCGGGTGATATCTGGGATGCCAACAAATTCGAGGTCAAGGCGTTGATCAAGAAGGATGGGAAGCATGCCGATGAACTCCAGCTACAGTTTGCCGGAACTCCGAGCCAGTTCAGTGCCGCCTATGAGCTCAAAGGGGCAGGTACCTATGAAATCACGGTCTACGCCTATGATCCGGCCAACGGCAATACCGGCGTGGACAAGACCAGCATCGTGGTCCAGTGATCAAGGAGCCTAAAGAGAGGGGGAAAGCAGATGGACCGCTATGACATGATCATCATCGGCGCCGGGATCAGCGGCCTGAGCCTGGCCCACTACGCAGCCCGTTCGGGGCGCAAAACCCTGGTCATTGAGCAGAGCGACCGGACCGGCGGCTGTTTCCATTCACACCGTTTCAGCGGCGAAGCGGCGGGCTTCTGGCTGGAGCTGGGGGCGCATACCTGCTACAATTCCTATGGTAATCTGCTGCGCATCCTCGAGGAGCGTCAGCTCCTCGACCGGCTGCTGCGCCGGGAAAAGGTTTCGTTCAAAATGTTGGTGGATTCCCGGATCAGGTCCATCCCGTCCCAGCTCAACTTTCTGGAGCTGCTGCTGTCGCTACCACGGCTGTTTACCCTGGAAAAAAGCACTGCCAGTGTCGCTTCCTATTACGCAAAGATTGTTGGGGCGAAGAACTTTGCGCGGGTGTTTGCCCCGGCATTCAATGCGGTCCTATCCCAGCGGGCCGATGAATTCCCGGCCGATATGCTGTTCAATAAGCGGCCAAAGCGGCGCAAGGAGATCCTTAAGAGCTTCACTCTGGATGGGGGGCTCCAGACCATTACTGATACCCTTGCTGCCGAGCCGGGGGTGCAGGTAGTAATCGGCACCACGGTTGTTTCCGTCACCCTTGCCGACGGGGTGTACCGCCTTGTCACCCAGGATGGGAAAACCTTCGAGAGTTCCGCCCTGGCGCTTGCCACCCCGCCACCGGTTGCTGCTGGGCTATTGCAGGGATCGTTCCCGGAACTTGCCGGTCAGCTGGCCCTGATCCGGATGGAGACTATCGAAACAGTGGGGGTGGCGATCAGAAAAGATGCGCTCAAGCTGGGGCCGGTGGCGGGGATTATCGCCGTCAATGACGCCTTTTATTCCGCGGTCTCCCGGGATACGGTACTTGATGACCGTTACCGTGGTTTCAGTTTCCATTTCAAGGCGGGGAAGCTCAGTCACGATGAGAAGCTGCGGAAGATCGGCGAGGTGCTGGCGGTCGGCCCGGCAGAACTGAGCCAGGTCGTCACCCGCGAAAGCCGGCTGCCGTCGCCGGTGGTGGGGCATCGGCACATTACCGGTGAGATTGACCGTCTGCTTATGGGCAAGAGGCTGTTGCTGACTGGCAATTATTTCGCCGGCCTCGCCATTGAGGATTGTGTGTCGCGTTCCCAGAGCGAATTTTCGAGGCTGACCGCCAGCAGCTGATGCCCGAGGCGATTTTTTGAAATTTTGTCTTGACAAAATCCTTGTTTAGCTGAACTATTGTTCACGTGAACAAGCGTTCAGCTAAACAATCAAAACTGCAGATTCTCGAGGCCGCCAGGAAGGTCTTCGCCGAGCATGGTTATGCCCAG
>JANXYN010000174.1 GCA_025356035.1 Geobacteraceae bacterium | reverse complement strand
CCGACCCGATGGTGGCCGCGGTTGGGCCCCTGTCGAATTTTGTGGCGGGCCTGCAGAAGATGGAGTTGCACCAGCGGGAACCGTTGCCGGCAATTGCCACCGCGGATTCCTTGGCGGAAGCCTTCCGCCGCTGGAACAGGGGAAAAGGGGTCGAGACAAAGCTACTGATCGGCTTCTGTCTCATGGTACGGCGGGACTTGCTCCTCCGCCTCGGCCTATTGGACGAGGAGCTGTTCCTCGGCAACGACGACCTGGAGCTTTCCTGGCGGCTTCGTGCGCACGGCTGGCGGCTGGCGGTGGCCACCGACGCCTTCGTTTACCACGAAGGGCAGCAGAGTTTCGACACCGAACCGAAGCAGACCACCCAACGACTCGTTCAGGAGAGCAGCGATGCCCTCTACCGGAAGCTTGCCCGTTGCTACGGCAGCCGCGTCCCCACATCTTTGGAACTATGGGGGATGGACTGGTTCTCCCCCACGGCAGGCTCCTTCGATGCAAGCGCCCGCCTCGGCGATCTAGCCTATAAACCTTACGGCACACCCCATGGCTGCCTGCAACCAACCAATCAATCCGCTCCCGCTCCCGGCAAGAAGCCCGAAGCTGCTCTCACCTCCATCGTGATCCTTACCTGGAATGAATTGGCGACGACCAAAGAGTGCCTGGCGAGCATCCAGCGCCGCACTCCTGAAGCGCACGAAATCATCTTCGTCGACAACGGCTCCAGCGACGGCACCGTGAAGTGGCTCCGGCAGCTGGTGAAGGAGCATGGCAACTACCGGCTCATCGAAAACAAGAATAACCTTGGCTTCGCCAGGGGATGCAACCAGGGGATCGAAGCGGCTACCGGGGAGTATATCCTCCTCCTCAACAACGATGTGGTAGTAACCGACAACTGGCTGCCGGGGCTCCTTGAGGCGTATGGGCTGGAGCCTGCTGCCGGCATCGTCGGCCCGATGACCAACAATATCAGCGGCCCGCAACAGGTACCGGCCATCGGTTACGCCTCCATCGAAACGATGCAGGAATATGCGGTGGAATTCCGCGCAACCAACCGCCACCGCATTATTCCCATGCGGCGCATCGTCGGCTTCTGCATGCTGTTCCGCCGGGAGCTTGTAGCAAAGATCGGCCTCCTTGACGAGCAATTCGGCACCGGAAACTTCGAGGACGACGACTACTGCCTCCGGGCGGCCCTGGCTGGTTACCGGAACCTCATTGCCGGGGATGTCTTCATTCATCATTACGGGAGCAGGAGTTTCATCGGAAACCGGGTAGACTACGGTCAGGCAATGACCGGTAATGGCCGACGCTTTCAGGAGAAGTGGAACAACCCCGCCACAGCCGGGGTTGCAGAACTGAAGTTGGTAGCCCTCCGGGCCGTGGAAAAAGCCCGGGAATACGAGGGCAAAGGTGAGCTGCAGGGAGCCGTTGCCGTCCTCCTGGAAGGAATCAAACTTGCTCCTGAAGAAACAACCCTCTACTACACCCTTGCCGAACTCCTGATCGAGGCAAAACAGTTCAAAGACGCCCTGGAGACCGTTGAGCAAATACCCAGGCATGTCCATGGGGCACGCAAAGAGGAACTGACCGGTTATTGCCAGGAGGGGCTGGAACTGTACCGGGAAGCAGCTGCATCTGTCGACCGCGTTTTGCTCCTGAATCCGGCCTCAGCGCCCGCCTTGAATCTGCAAGGGATTCTCGCGCATAAACATGGCGACACGAGCACGGCGGAAGCCCTTTTCAACAGGGCCATTGCGACCGCTCCGAGCTATGGCGAGCCCTATACCAACTCAGGTGTGATCGCCTGGGGTGCCGGCGAACAGCAACGCGGATTGTCCCTGCTGGAAAAGGGGTTTATCCTCTCCCCGACTGCCGCTGAGATCGCAACGCTTTACCATACTGGAGCAACCGAGTATGGAGATCTGACACGGGCTGAGCTGCTCTTCAGGGAGGCTGCAACTCTCCATCCGCAGCACCGCGGAATTCAGTTCTTCCTGATCGATCTGTTGCTCCGCCAGGACAAGCATGCGGCTGCCATGGAACTGATTGAACTGGCCATGATCAATTACGGCGTTGATGACGGCTTGCTCGGCGCAGCCCTGGAGGTCCGGGGCAAAATCGGCCATTGGCAAACCGCCGGCAATACCAAGAGCGGCAGCACCGTTTCGCTCTGCATGATTGTCAAAAACGAAGAGGAGCAGCTGGCTCGCTGCCTGGCGAGCGCCAAGCCACTCGTTGACGAAATGGTGGTGGTGGATACCGGCTCCGCCGATCGGACCAAGCTGATTGCAGAGGCGTTTGGCGCCAAGGTCTTCGATTTCCCCTGGACCAGCGACTTTGCCGAGGCACGCAACGTCTCACTGGCAAAGGCGTCCGCTGACTGGGTGCTGATTCTCGATGCGGACGAAGTGATTGCCGGCCAGGACCAGCCAGCGTTGCTGGAGCTGATCAAACAGAGTGGCCGGACGCCGGCCGCCTACGCGCTCGTCTCGCGCAACTACACCAATAAGGTGAACATCGAGAACTGGAGCGCCAACGACGGCAGCTACCGAAACGAAGAAGCGGGGAACGGCTGGACCCCGAGCAGCAAAGTGCGGCTGTTTCCCAATGACCGTCGCATTCGCTTCGAAAATCCGGTCCACGAACTGGTGGAGCCGTCACTGAAAAAAATCGGCATGCCGGTCAAGGCCTGCGGTGTTCCAGTCCACCACTATGGTAAACTGGATGAAGTAGTGGGGGCAGCTAAGGGCGAGGCCTATTACCAGCTCGGCAAGCAGAAGATCGAGGCGCTTGGCAATGACCTCGACGCCCTCTGCGAACTGGCAATCCAGGCCGGCGAATTGAAGAAGTTCGCTGAAGCAGTGGAACTCTGGCAGCGAGTCGTGGCCATCAGCGACGACATTCCGGTAGCCTTTTTCAACATGAGTGCCGCGCATTTGGAGCTTGGTCACTACCAGGAAGGGCTCAAGGCGTCGGCACGGGCCATGGCGCTTGCCCCGCAGATGAAGGAGGCAATTTACAACCACGCCGTCTGCGCCTTTTATGCCGGCGATGCAAAGAAGTCGATTGCCACCCTGGAAGATCTGCTCCGCCGGTTCCCCGACAACCCGAGCTTTGAAGTCATGCTGGCCCTGGCCAGATGTTGTGATGGTCAGCCGGACAAGGGGCTTGAGCTATTCAGAAAACTGCGACAGCTGAACTGCGGCTTCAGCGATTCGATTGTACGTGTCGCCCGCAAGCTCATTGCCGCGGGGAGAAACGAGTATGCCCGATCATTACTGACGGCCGCCATGGAAAGCGACAACATTAACCCCGAGCTCCTGGCCCTGGTCAACGACCTGCTTGTAACTCCCGAAATTCCGCGAAATGAGCTGGCTCAACCGAGAAGGGCGGCAGCGCAAGCACACGCCTGACCGCATGATGCTATAAATCCCTATTAAAGATTACCTCCATTTCTGCCGAAGAATAACTAACTGCATAAATATGCAGGCGACTGGAGTCTTTATGATCAAGCTGACTCGACTTAACGGCAGCGAACTGTACCTGAATACCGATCTGATCGAGACCATCGAGGCGACCCCGGACACCCACCTTACCCTCGCCAATGGTCAGCACTACGTGGTGCTGGAGGAAATCCGGGTGATCGTCGAGCGGATCGTCGCGTATAAGGCCCGGATTGCACGCCGTTCCAATAGTAATCCCACGCAGAAATACCTGCGCAGGCGGCAACTTGAAAGCTACCTGCCCCAATGCCGGCTGGAAGATTGACCGGTGAACCCTTTGCGGTCTGATCTCCCCTTTTAACGACAGGACTCTTGGCAATGGATCTAGCTACTATCATCGGTTTATTCCTCGGCTTTGGCGCCGTCGTCGGTGGGCAGGTATTGGAGGGTGGGCATGTCAGCGCCATCATCCAGCCAACCGCGGCACTTATCGTGCTGGGCGGCACCATGGGCGCGACCTTTGTCAGCTTTCCGCTAGGAAATATCCTGCAGGCCCTGAAGGACTCACACAAGGCGCTGTTCCCACCAAAGGACGACCCGGAAGCGGTGATCAAAACCATCATCGGCTATGCGGCCAAGGCCCGCAAGAACGGCCTGATCTCCCTGGAACAGGACGCCCAGTCGGTTAAAGACAGCTTTACCAAAAAGGGAATTTCGCTGGTGGTTGATGGGATCGACCCACAGAAGCTGCGGGAAACTCTGGAGATCGAGCTCGGCTCTTTCGAAGAACATTCCAAGGCAAGCGCCGAAGTGTTCGAATCGGCCGGCGGATATGCCCCGACCATTGGCATCATCGGAGCGGTGCTGGGGCTAATTCATGTCATGGAAAACCTCTCTGACCCGTCCAAGCTCGGTTCCGGTATTGCAGTCGCCTTTGTCGCCACCATCTATGGACTGATGACCGCCAACATCATCTGTCTTCCCCTCAGCATCAAACTCAAGGTGCGCATCAAGCAGGAACTGCTGCAGAAAGAGATGATCATCGAAGGGCTGATCGCTATTCAGAACGGCGAAAACCCCCACTTCATCGAGCAGAAGCTCCGGGCGTACCTTCATTAAATAGACTAGCGACCCAAAGGCCAATCGATGGCGCGGAAGAAGAAACCAGAAAAGGAAGGGAACATGGAGCGCTGGATGGTGTCCTATGCGGACTTCATCACCCTGCTCTTCGCCGTGTTTGTAACCCTCTATGCCATGTCCCAGTCCGACAAGCAGAAGGTGGACCAGCTGGTCCAGTCCCTGCGGGAATCGTTCGGCACCGCCAAAAGCGCCTCGGCCTCGCAAAAGGTCAACATGCTCGGCACCACCGACCTGCGCAGCATCCCCTCGATAACGCCGGAAATGTTAATCCCCGGCCCCCGGCCGCAAGGCAAGCGCGGCGATAACAGCGGCAACAACCGTACCCATGCCGAGGAAAAGGACTTCCGCGAGATCAAGACCTCCATCGAGGCCTATTTGCTGAAAAACAAGGCCCAGGACAAGGTAACCATGGAAATCACCGGGCGGGGACTAATCATCAGCCTCAAGGAGGCAGGTTTTTTCGACTCCGGCAGCGCGGTGGTCAAGCAGAGCTCCTATCCGCTCCTGACCAAGATCGTCGAGTCCATGATCAAGTATAACAACCCGCTCCGGATTGAGGGGCACACCGACAACGTGCCGATCAACTCCCACACCTTCCCTTCCAACTGGGAACTCTCCACCGCCCGGGCCACCAATATCGTCCACTACCTGATCGATTACTACCATTTCCCGCCGAACAAGATTTCCGCTTCCGGTTACGGCGAATACCGCCCCATTGTCGGCAACAGCAGTGAAGAAGGGCGAGGCAAAAACCGGCGCGTCGATATCGTCATGCAATCGAAGGAGAGCGAGACCGGCGAACCTTGAGGGGCAGGTAGAGGTAGAGGGACAACGGCGGTAGAGGTAAAGGTAGAGAATAAACGAAAGGCCGGCAATCTCGCGATTGGCCGGCCTTTTTACCTTTGTATTCTCGTTCCTCGATCCTCGTCCTGGCTTTACCTTTACCTCTACCTGCCCTACACCCCCCGCAACATGACAAAGGCATGCTTCCAGAACTCCAGCTCCGGCGCCACTTTTTCTGCAAGCACACCTGTCAGTAACCGCCAATCGCCATTGCCCTGGCAGGTCTGTGCTTCCGCAACCCTCTGCTTCAGCTCGTCGGCTGCCGTTACCAACAGCTTATCCTGCAGACGGATCTTGTCCAGG
>JANXYN010000170.1 GCA_025356035.1 Geobacteraceae bacterium | reverse complement strand
CCAGCATGCGCCAGATTGCCCAGGCAGCCGGGGTGAGTGTCGGCGGGCTCTATCTTTATTTCAGTGACAAGGAAACCCTTTATCTGACCCTCATGCAGGAGAGTCTGGTCGCGCTCAACCAGACGACCAGAGAGACTCTGCAGAAAATCAGCGACCCGCGGGAAGCGATGCGGAGCTTTATTACCATCAGTATCGAGCACGCCAAGAGCCGCCGGGAGATGATTTTGCTCCAGGGGAGAGAGCTCGGCTTCTCATTCGGGCTTGAAATCAAGCAGGAGTTTTTCCGCGAGCGGCGCAAGGTTATCGAGGGGATTATTCTGCAGGGGGTCGACGCAGGGGTTTTTGCCCCGTGTGATGCCAAGGAATCGGCGAGGGTCATATTCAACGCCCTGCGCGGCTATATTGTCTCGATCTTGATCGACGAAGAGGGATTATTCGGTGCTGAAGAGTGCTATAATCTCTTCCTTAATGGCCTGTTGCGGCGCTAACTGGTGGCCATCCGGATTCGGATAAATACCTGGTGCCGGCGTGTTGCTTGAATGCTTGAAATAAACCGGGCAATTGCGATTGTGTCACGCAGTTACGGAGAGGATTCATTCTTATGAAATCTGGTTATGGACAACCCTATTTGATCACTGGTATCGCTGTTTTGCTGCTGATTGTTCTGTGTGGCACCGCTTCTGCTCAGGAAGAGCCGCTGAAGCTTACCCTGAAAGAGGCCATCACCATGGCAGTGGAGAAAAACCTCGATGTCCGGGCCGAGCTCTACAATCCAGCCGGCGCCGAGGCCACCATTCGGCAGAACAAGGGGATCTATGATCCTCTCCTGACCCTGCTTGCCAATTACCAGGACTCTACCACGCTCCCCGCCAGCATTTTTCTCGCCGGGGTTACCACGTCAAAGCAGAGAATTTTGCAATATAACGCCGGTGCCAGCCAACTGATCCCCACGGGTGCCACACTGGGAGCGGAGTTTAATAATACCTGGAACAGGAACAACTCCGATCCGAGCCGGGGCTTTCTCGACAAGTACTACCAGTCAAATGTTACCGTTACCCTTAGTCAGCCGCTCCTGAAGAACTTTGGCCGGGCAGCCACCGACCTCAATATTAATGTAGCCATCTACGGCAAGGAAGCCACCCTGGAGCACTATAAAAGCAAGCTTCTTGCAACAGTGGCCCAGGTGCGAACCGAATACTTCAAACTGTACAGCCTCAGAGAAAACCTGGAGGTGAAGAAGACCTCCCTGGCCCTTGCCCAGAAGATTCTCAGCGACACCCAGGCCCAGGTAAAAGCAGGGGTGTTGCCGGCGATGGAAATCCTCAACGCCCAGTTTGGTGCGTCAACCAGGGAAAAGGAGCTGATCGATGCCGAACGGGCGCTCAAGGACCAGATGGATCTGCTGCGACTCCTGCTGCAGCTCGACAAACCCTACGAAATAGACCCCATCAACGCTCCCCCCAGAGAAAAGTTCGAAGCCGTTGAAGAGGATGAGATCAAGCGGGCCCTTGCCAATCGCCCCGATCTGCTGGAGTCCCAGGCCAACCTGAAGGCCAGCGACCTGCAGGCTCGGGTGGCTCGCAACCAGACCCTCCCCAGTCTCAACCTGAATGCCAGCGCAGCCATGACCGGTTTAGGGCCGGAGTACAACCGGGATCTGGAGCGGGTGACATCAGGCAATTACCCCGTTTGGAGCGTCGGGCTGCAGTTAGACTACCCGATCGGCAACCGGGCCGCGGAAAACACCTATATCAAGAGCAAACTGAAGGTGGAACAGGCCAAGACCCAGATCAAAAGCATCGAGGAGGGGATTCAGAACGATGTGAGGACTGCCATCAGGGCGATCGTCTCCAACTATAAGCAGCTGGATGTGGCCGACCAGGGGAGCGCCTATGCCGAGGAACGACTCCGCGCTTATATCAAAAAGAACGCGGTCGGCCTGGCCACTACCAAAGACGTGCTCGACGTGCAAAATGACCTGGTTACCGCTAAAAACAACCAGATCCAGGCAGTGGTCAATTATGTCAATGCGGTTACCCAGCTATGGCAGGTCACGGGCGCACTGCTCGAAAAGGAAGGGATCACGGTGAACGCCAAGGAAGCGGATGCTCTGTATGAGAAGAACCGCTAATCGCCCCAACCACGGATCTTTCACAAATTTTTGAATATCTTCGCCTTCGTCGGGATCATTATGCCGATCGGCTTCCTCAAGAAGATCGCCATCATGATGATCGACTTCGCTCTGGCGGCGCAGCGCCCCATTGGTCTGGACGGAGCTGAGAAGATCTGTTTTTCTCCACTGATTAAGCCGCTTCGTTCCTCATTTGGTGAGGGAAGCGGCTTAATTCGTTACGCACTATCAGTAGCTGGCTGCCGATGGTTGCGGAGGGGAGAATCGTCGACTACAATAGGGGTACCTTGCGTAGCGGGTAACAAGGGGGAATGACTGATGGCGCAGGAACAGCCGGGATCCATGAACACCCTGATCGATCTGTTCAACAGCTTTGAGAGCCGCGGCGACAAGACAGCCTTGATTTTTCGCACCGGCGTCCGGCGGCTGAGCTTCTCCTACCTCGACCTCCACACCCTTGCCCTGCGAATGGCCGGTTGGCTGGCCGAACGGGGAGTCAGCCCGGGAGACCGGGTGCTGCTCTGGGCGCCAAACTCCCCCTGGTGGGGGGTGGCCTTCTGGGGGATTGTGGCCCGTGGGGCGATTGTGGTGCCGGTCGATTTCATGTCCGGCCGGGAGCGGGCGGAAACCATCACCACCCTTACCGGGGCAAGGGTGATTATCCAGAGCCGCCTCAAGGTCGAGCGCTTTGCCGTGGAGGCCGGCGTGTTTCTGGAAGACCTGCCGTTCCTGTTAGAACAGCAGGCAGAACTTGCCGCGCCGGCCTCGGTAACTCCCGAAACCACCGCCCAGCTGATTTACACCTCCGGTACCACCGGCAACCCGAAAGGGGTGATCCTGACCCACCGGAATCTGATCGCCAACCTGCTGCAAGTGAACCGGCATGTGCCGATCGTTACGGCAGAATTCAGCTTCCTCTCGCTCCTGCCGCTCTCCCATATCTTCGAGCAGATGGGGGGCTTTTTAACCCCACTGTACCGAGGCGCTACGATCATCTATCTGCGGACCCTGAAGCCGTCGGCCATCATGGAGGCGCTCGGGGATGAGGATGTGTATGCCATCAATCTGGTACCTCGTCTGCTCCAGCTGTTGAAGAGTTCCATCGAGCGGGAATTTGAGGCCAAGCATCTGGCCGGGATATTCAGCCGCTTGTTGGCTCTGGGGAACAGGCTCGGCTTACGCTGGCGCCGGCGGTTATTCTACCCGGTGCAGAAAAAATTCGGCAACCATTTCACCTTTTTTGTTTCGGGGGGTGCCCCCCTCGACCCTGAAGTCATGCGGTTTTGGAGCAATATGGGGTTTGTGGTGCTGGAAGGATATGGTCTGACCGAGTCTGCGCCGGTGCTGGCCGCAAACCACATGGAGCGGCAGATTGTGGGGGCGGTGGGGACTCCCCTGCCGGGGGTGGAACTGAAAATCGTCAACAACGAGATCCTGGCCCGGGGCGCCAATATCTTCCCCGGTTATTACCAGAACGAGGCGGCCACCCGGGAAGCCTTCACCAGTGACGGCTGGTTCCGAACCGGCGATCTGGGGGAGTTCGACAACGAAGGGACGCTCCGTATCAAGGGGCGGAGCAAGGAGTTGATTGTCACCGGTTCCGGGATCAACGTCTATCCGGACGAGATCGAGGCAATCCTCAACAAGATTGCCGGCGTGCACGAGGCTTGTGTCATCGGCCTGGACAAGGGGAGCGGCGAGGAGGTGCATGCGGTGCTCCTTCTGGATGGGAACGGCAGAAAGCCCGACGACATCATTCAGGAGGCGAACCGGCAGATCGATCTTCTCCACCAGATAACCGGCGTTTCTCTCTGGCCCGAGCCGGAGTTCCCCAAGACCACTACTCTGAAGATCCAAAAGTTTAAAGTCAAGGAGCGGATTAGGGAGGGGAAAAGCGCCGATGCTGGCATTTCTGTCGACAAGCTGGTCAATCTCATCGCCCGGGTGACCGGCACGCAGGTTCAGGAGATTCGGGAAGATTCCTATTTAGTGGCGAACCTCGGCCTCACATCGGTGGCCCGGCTGGAGCTGGTCAATTTCATCGAGCAGGAGTTTCGCCTCGATCTGGAGGATACCTCCATCGATCTTACGACCAAGGTTGCCGACCTTCGGCGACTCATCGACAAGCGGGAGAAGGTGGAAAGTCACAGCCGGCTGCGGCTCTGGGCGAACAGTCGACCGGTGCGGATGATCAGAAGGGTTTGCGATACGCTAATCCACTATCCGGTAATCAGCGCCTTTGTCACCATCGAGCGGCGCGGCGTGGAACGGCTGGCCGGGGTGAGGGGGCCGGTAATGTTCATTGCCAACCATCTCAGTTACATTGACCAGCCGGTGATCATGTTCGCGCTGCCAAAATCGTGGCGCTACAATACCGCCACCGCCGCCTGGGAGGAGTTCTTCTTTCCCCAGGGCAAAAGTTTGCTGGTCAAGCTCTGGAAGCGTTTTACCTTCGAATATGGCACCCTGGCGTTCAACCTCTTCCCGCTTCCCCAGTCCCGGGGGTTTCGGCCGGCTCTGCACCACATGGGGAGACTGGCCGATGGCGCCACCAACATCCTGGTGTTCCCTGAAGGGGAACGGTCCCAGGATGGGGGGCTGTTGCCGTTTCAGCTCGGGCTTGGGATCATGGTGAAGGAGTTGGGGATACCGGTGGTGCCAATCAGGATCAGCGGGATGGAGCGGATTTTTCCACGCGGGGCTCGGTGGCCGAAACGGGGGCGGGTGACGATCAGTATTGGTGAGCCGCTCCGGTTCCGTCAGGAAACGCCGGCCGAAATTGTTGAGCAGACACGGAGAGCGGTGGAGAAGCTATAATCTGGCGGGAGGGATCAGCCGAGGTCCTTCATGTTGATGCCGGTGACGATCTGCAGCTGCTTGTTGGAGTTGTCGTCCTTTTTTTCCGGCTTATACATCCCCTTGATTTTGCACAGCATGTCGATGCCAATCACCCGGATGTGCCAGTCCGGTTTTTCCAACCCTTCCACGTTGCGAGTCGCTTCGCAGACTTCATGCACCTTCTGCACCACATACTCATCGGTAAGTCCCCGCTCATCGAGGATGGCGACGAGTTCCTGACCGGATTTCTTCGGGGCATTCAAGCCGCGCTGCTTCGGGGGCCCCTGATCGTCCAGCACCACTTCATGCTTTACCGGCCGTGCCGCAGAACTGGGCGCCGTCGAGAAGTCCGGCCGTGCACCGAAATCGATGCTGGTGGGGGAAACTCCCCTTCGTATCCCGGCGCCGAACTCACCTTGTCCTGGGCCTGTGGCGGGAGAGGTTTGCGGGACCGGCTCCTTTCTGGTTTCAAATACGGAGAAATCCGATTTTGTCTCAAAAGAGGAGAAATCAAAGCCTGGCGTAGCTTTTTTCGGAGCTTCCTGGCTTGCAGGTGCAACTCTGGCTGGCTGCTCAACGATGCTGTCGAAGTTAAGTTCGACAATCTGAGGTTCTTTGGCCAGCTGCGGCTCTTTCTTTAGGAAAAAAATGTGCATGCATTTGGTACAGCGGACCTTCAGACCGGCCGCGGGGACTTTTGCATCATCGATTCTGAATTTACTTTTGCACTTTTCACATTGGGCAATCATTCAGTTATCTCCACCAAGCGTGAAAGGCCTTTCTAACAAAGTTGCTTGCGGATAAACCAGCGTCAAAACTACGCATACATTTCCTCTATAACAGAAAGGGCGCTCCCTGTCAAACAATTCCGCAGTTTTTCCGCACAATTGCGTCTCAAATATCGAGGATTACCGTCGCCTGCCACCCCCCTTCGTTCTGTTCGACCCTGAAATGGTGGAGGGTTACCGCCTTTACATCGACGAGCTGTGCATGTCTGGCCGGGTCGAGTGGTTCGCCGCGGGCAATGGCCTCCAGGGTGAGGAGCGTGGGGTGGGTGGCGATGGTCACTGACTCGACCCGCAGCAGGAGTCGCCGCGCATCCTTGAAAAAAATGAGTTCGTTGAGGAAATTGAAGAGGAGAAACTCCAGCTCCGGGTGTTCGACAGCGAAGCGTACTTCCTCGAGGCGCTGGATGGTCGAAAGCTCTGCCACCATCACATTCATGGTGGCATCGGCCGCCGCAATGAACAGCTCCTCCAGGGTTGCCCCGCTCGCCTCAAAGGCCACATCGGCGACGGCTATGTCTGCAAGATATTTGTAAGGCATACGGTTTCTACCCCTTCACATTGCCGATCGGCACCAACCGCACCACCCGCTTGCTCAGTCCGGCCAGCTCGGTGGCCGCCACCACTTCGTCGATGTTTTTGTAGGCCGGCCCAGCCTCTTCTGCCAGGCCGCCCCAGGAGTCGCTCTTCACATAGATGCCACGCGCTTCCATGTCGCGCTGCAGTTTTTCCCCGCGGAACTGTTTTTTCGCCTGGTGGCGGCTCATGGTCCGGCCACTGCCGTGGGCTGTGGTATAAAAGCTCTGGTTGCCGCTGGCAAGCCCAGCTAGCAGGTAGGACCCGGTTTCCATGCTGCCGCCGATGATGACCGGCTGGCCGGTTTCCTGATAACAGCCGGGGAGCCCAGCCATGCCGGGGCCGAAGGCCCTGGTCGCCCCTTTCCGGTGCACCAGCAGCTCCCGTTTTTTTCCGTTCACCGTGTGCTGTTCCAGCTTGGCGGTGTTGTGGGCCACGTCGTAGACCATCCGCATCCCCAACTCTTCCGGCGAGCGCAGGAAGATCTCGGCAAATACCTCGCGGATCCGGTGCAGGATCACCTGGCGATTGGCGAACGCCATGTTGACGGCGCACTTCATCGCCGCAAAATAGGCCTGACCCTCAGGGGAGCGAAACGGCGCGCAGGCCAGCTCCCGGTCTTTGACCCGGATGCCGTACTTGCGCTCCATGACGCCAAGGAAGGTCTGCAGGTAGTCGGTTGCCACCTGATGGCCAAAGCCACGGCTGCCGCAGTGAAACATGACCACCACCTGGTCCGGCACCGTAATGCCGAAGGCCCGCGCCGTCCCCAGATCGAAGATGTTCTCCGGCTTTGCCACCTGAATCTCCAGGTAGTGATTGCCGCTCCCCAGGGTGCCAATCTGGTTGTAGCCCCGGTCAATGGCTCGCTGACTGACAACGGAGGCGTCTGCCCCGGCGAAACATCCACCTTCTTCGGTCATTTCCAGGTCTTCCTGCCAGGCATAGCCGTTGTTCAGGCACCAGCGTGATCCCTGCTCCAGCACCCGGCAGAATTCCTCATGACTGATCTTGACAAAGCCGTGGCACCCTACCCCGGCCGGAATCCGGTAAAAAAGCCGGTCCACCAGCTCATGCAGGCGGGGCTTGACTTCATCATAGGTGAGGGTGGTGAGCACCAGCCGCATCCCGCAGTTGATATCGAAGCCGATGCCGCCGGGGGAGATCACCCCGGTTTCCGGATCCATGGCTGCCGTGCCGCCGATGGGAAATCCGTAACCCCAGTGGCCGTCAGGCATGCAGAAGGCATAATCGACGATACCCGGCAGACAGGCAACGTTGGAGACCTGCTCGAACACCCCGGCGTCCATCTCCCGGAGCAGTTTTTCGCTGGCAAAGATGCGGGCGGGAACCCGCATTCCCGCCTTATAGGAGGGGGGGAGTTCCCAAACGGTGGGAGAAATCTTGATGATCGCTGCCGGAATGACCATGGCGCCCCCCTCCTGTTCCAAAGCTCAACTTCTCAAGTATAACAGAACTTTGCCCGCCAGCTGTCGAAGATTTCGACCTTGTGGGGACCGAACCGGTGGAGCCCCTGGCGTACCTCTGCCACCGATTTCTCCTGGCCAATCCGGTCGGGGGTTTTGGAATAGAAGAGGTCGGCGAAACAGACGATCTCCTCGGCCAAGGTCGTGGGAGTCATGGCGCGGTGGGGTAGGGGGAGCTGCTGCTGGATGATATCGGCAACGGTGAGACCGACGCCGATGTGTCGTTCGCAGACCAGGGCGTGGGCAGGGAGCTGTTCGGCATCGAGGATCTGCCGGCCGATTATGCCGTGACAGATGTATGGCGCACTGCCGTGACAGTCTAAATGCGGAGCCTTGATGCGACAGACGCCGATATCGTGGAGGAGGGCGGCCTCTTCGATGAACTGCAGCTCCGCCGGTGCCAGTTTTAGAGCCACTCCGACAGCGACCGCCCTGGCGGCCACCAGCCGGCTATGTTCGACCACGATGGCAAAGCCGGTCCGGTTCTCGGCGAAATATTTTTCCAGGAGCGCTGGTGCATTCATCTATTTACCTCGGGGCAGTTTGTCGCTATTATGATACGGATGGCGTGCGCCTGTCAAATTCATCTTCAGACCGACTTGCAGTGGGCAGACCAACCTTTGCCGGGGAACTACATGACCATCGAAATAAAAGATGCCGATATAAAGATTGAATTTTACCGTGGCTCAGGTCCCGGAGGCCAGCACCGTAATACCACTTTTTCCGCGGTGCGGATCCGCCACCTTCCCACCGGCATCGTCGTCCATGCCGACGAGAACCGCTCCCAGTGGCGAAACCGCGAAACTGCCATGGAACGGCTCCGGGAAGCCATCGCCAAACGGATGCACAAGGCCAAAAAGCGGGTCCCGACCAAGGTGCCGCGGGGAACCAAGGAGAAGCGGCTTACCGAGAAGCGACTGATCGGTCAAAAAAAGAAACTCCGTGTTGTTCCAGACGAGTAAATAGGGAGTCATTAAAATTATTTCTTGACAAATTGCAATCTAAGGGGTAATTTGCAATCCCTATTTAAACTGGATATTTTGATAGCTGCCATAGAGTGCAAGACAGTTATCTAAAGCCCGTTTTCAGCATAGTGCGGAATGACTGAAGACGGGTTTTTTATTAGAAGTAACCATTCCTGATCTATTTTTATAGTCATCTAATTAAACGCTGGAGGCCTAAAATGAAAAAAATTGTATTCGGTTTGTCCGTCATTTCCTTAACAACTTTCCTGATCAGTTCATATGCCCTTTGTGCTGGCGGCCCAGAGAAAGGCAGAACTGTTTATCAAGCTTTTTGCGTCACTTGCCATGGCTTTAATGGTGGCGGCGATGGCCCAGAGGCAGCAGGTTTGAATCCAAAACCAACCAATTTCACAAATCAGGTCGCTGTAGCTAACCTCACTCCTCAAGATATTGAGAGAGCCGTTATTACAGGCAAACAAGATACTGCGATGAAAGGTTTTGGCAGCATATTGACAAAGGACGATATTGATAATTTGTTTGCTTATTTGAATACCATTATAGCCAAACAGTAGAACTAACAATCTTGATATTTGATTCAATAAATATAGAGGGGGTGAATTCAAATTGCAAGTGCACCATGTAGAGCTTGGGTGAAAACCTCATGTGGAGTCTGGTAACTGAGACATTTACGAGGTCTGTGGTTCAGCCGTTCAACAGCCTCTGCAATTGCTTCGCCTGTAATCTCCCGAA
>JANXYN010000164.1 GCA_025356035.1 Geobacteraceae bacterium | reverse complement strand
AACTGGACCAGCGCTACCAGGAGATCAAACACAAATCGGAGACACTGATGGACATCACCGGCGTGTTCACCAGCCTCTCCCACGCCCGCCGGGCCACCCGCCTGGAGTGGATCATCATTGTCCTCATCTTCATCGAAATAGTCATCTACCTCTTCGAAATCCTGGGAAAGACGCACTGACCCCGCACGGAGCAAAGCAATTTCATGGCGAATCCCGTAGAGACGCATTGCAATGCGTCTCTACCGATGCGTCCTTTATTGCATTCCCTGGTTGAATTAGGTATGATCAAGCGATGGACAAGACTGATTTCGACAGCATGGAATGGGAAGCCCTCTGTGACCAGTGCGGTCTCTGCTGCTTTGAAAAGATCGAAGACGACAGCGGCACCATCTTTTTTACCGCCACCCCCTGCCGCTACCTGGATGTGGTAACGAGGCGGTGCCGGATTTATGTGCGCCGCTTCGAGATAAACCCCGACTGTATCCGCCTGACTGAGGCGCTGGTAACGAAGCTTAACTGGCTGCACGACGACTGTGGCTACCGTAAGGCGCTTGGGTGCAGGCGCCCCCCGGGCAACAAGGGGAAGTAGTGTCGGGGCGCTGACACGTCTTAAGCCTCTGATCCGCCATTTATTGAGACGCCCCGACTGGGACGTCTCTCCCCCCGCTTCATCGACCAACCATAGGGAGTCTGTCGCAGTGACCAAGAACGACACAATACACACACCACACCTGACCATCCTGCGCGGGGGGAAGATTACCCCCCAGGAGTTTGTAAAGCTCCCCTTTAGCGAAAAACTTCAGCATCTCCGGGCTCTCCCCGCTGTTGACAAACTGACCCTCATCACCGCCGATCCCGAGGGGAGAAGGCTTGCACGGGCCATGCAGCCCCAGGAGTTGTACTGGACCATCAAGGAGACTGGCGAGAATGATGCGCTGTTGCTGATCTCCTATGCTTCGCCGCAACAGCTTGGCTTTATCCTCGACATGGAACTTTGGGAAAAGTGGGATCTTTCCCAGGAGAAGGCGCTGGAATGGCTTGGCTACCTGATGGAAGGTGACGAAGCAAGGCTCCGGGAGATTCTTCCCGAACTCGATGTAGAGCTCCTCCTCCTGATTCTCATGGATGAAGTGATTGTGGGAGGAGGGATTGGCGAACTGGCCAGCGACGACGAGCGGACCGGCGAATGGGACCACAGCTTCGACAACATGTTCGTGCTCAGATTCAAGAATCCCCGGAATAGTGAGCTGATCGGCAGATTTCTCGACATTATCTTCAGAAACGACCATCACCTCTATCTCATCCTCATGGAAGGGATCAGAAACGAGATCAAAAGCGAACTGACGGAGACCGCTTACAAATTCAGGTCAGACCGGCTTGCCGACCTCGGCTTTCCGGAGCTGATGGACGCCCTTTCCATCTACGCGTTAGTGGAGCCTGGCCGGTTTTTCCTCTCAAGCGGCAAGGAACTGGCGCCGTCCATGGACGAGATAGGCCTGCCGGCAATTATCGCCGGCGACTCTCTGCTGAAAAGAGTCCTCGCCAAGCATGGCACTGGTGATTTGTACCTGGAACTGGATTACCTGCTCAACAATGCACTGGTGGCAGAAGGCGTGGCTTTTTCCGACATTGAAGCGATGCAGCTGGTCTTTCAAAGGGTCTACGGCTATCTGAACATCGCCCTGGAGTTTCTCAGCGACGGCGACGAGGCCAAAGCCGGCACTATTGTTGCCAATGAATACCTGAAACGACTGTTTTCGCTAGGCTACAGCATCGTTTACAAACTGAGAAACAAGGCGGAAGGTCTCGCCACCAGTAAGCTCAGCTACGCAGCCGGCAAAGCCCTCAACGGGATCATCGCCAAGCGTCCCAGATTCTATCGTGGGCTTGATCCTGACACAATCGACGGCTACCGGGAATTCCGGGATATGGCGGATGTCAAAACTACGGAGGCATTTCTCGACTCGCTGGGGGGCGCATAGCCTCTCGCCTGGTCACTCTTCGTCCAGCCGATTTTATCCTTGCCTGCCAAGCGTTATTGCTATATTCTAATTACGGAATTTTTAAGAGCTGCCACATACCGAAGGCAGGTTATCCATGGATCACAAGGACCGGAAATATCTTACCTTCGTTCGCTCGGTCCCGCTCCGGATCATTACTGTCTATACCCTCCTCAGCGCCCTCTGGATTGTCTTCTCCGACAAACTCCTTGCTTCCCTGGTAAAAGATCAGGATGCCGTCATCCGCATCTCGATTCTGAAAGGGTGGCTGTTCGTAATAGTCACCGCCGCCCTCCTCTACTGGCTAATTAAGCGGTACCTCGCTCAGATAAATCGCCATGAAAAGGCGCTGCTACAGAACGAAGAACTATTGAATCTTACCCTGGAAATGCTGCCGGTCGGGGTCTGGATGATCGACAAGGAGGGGAGGATCATCAAGGGAAACAGCGCGGCCCGGCAAATCTGGGGCGGCGCCAAATATGTGGGGCCGCAGGAATACGATACCTACCGGGGGTGGTGGCACGAGTCAGGGAGGCTGATCGACCCTGCGGAGTGGGGGGTGGCGCGAGCAGTAACGAAGGGAGAAAGCTCGCTTGATGAAGTAATCGACATCGAGTCCTTTGATGGCGCCCGCAAGACCATCCTCCATTCGGCCGTGCCGATCCGTACAGCCGACCAGCAAGTCATCGGCGCCATTGCTGTCAATCTGGATATCACTGAACAGCTGCGGGCTGATGAAGAGATAATAGCAGCCAACGAGGAGCTCCTCACCATAAACCGGGTCGTGACATCGTGCACCAGTTCGCTTGACCTCCATGAGATACTCGAACGGGTCCTCGACGAGGCATTGAAGATCGTTGAGATGGAAGGGGGGACCATCTGTCTGCTTGGCCCCGACGAAACCCTCCATCTGGCAGCGCATCGCGAAACTTCGGCAGCGACCATCATCGATCTCACCACCAACCAGATCAAAGTCGGAGAGTGCCTCTGCGGGACCTCGGCCAGAGACCGCCAGCCCCTGATTCTCCCCGACCGGGAAGCGGTAAAGGAATTCGCAACCCGGGAGGCAAACCGCAACGAAGACATCCGGTTTCACGCTGCGTTCCCCTTTGTCACCGGGGACATCTGCGTCGGAGTACTCTGCGTCTTCACCAGGACCGACCTGAAGCCGCTGCAACGACGCCTGCGTCTCCTGGAAACGGTCACGGCACAAGTGGCACTGGCCATCGAGAACGCACGCCTCTATAAGGAAACCATGGAACATGCGGCGACCCTGGAAAAAAAGGTGGCCGAGCGCACCAGGGAGCTGGAGCTGGCCAACAAAGAGCTGGAATCGTTCAGCTTCTCGGTATCCCACGATCTGCGCTCGCCACTGGTCCTCATCGACGGCTTCAGCCAGGCCCTTTTGGAGGATCACGCCGAAACGCTCAACCCCCAGGCCCAGGATTATCTGCAACGTTTGCGGCGGGCGGCCAGACGCATGTCACAGATGATTGAAGCGATGCTGAACCTGTCGCGCTTCATCCGTGACGAAATCAAACGTGAGAGAATTGATTTAAGCGATATGGCGCAGGAAATTGCCAGCGACCTGCGTAAAACCAATCCGGATCGCCAGGTGACCTTCAACATTTCAAGAAGAATGCTTGCTAATGGCGATGCCCGCCTGCTGCGGGTGGTGATGGAAAACCTGTTGGGCAATGCTTGGAAATATACGGGGAATACTAGACATGCCACCATCAGCTTCGGCAACACCGAGGTGAATGGTGAAACGGCCTATTTTGTCCGGGACAACGGGGCGGGCTTCGACATGGCGTACGCCAACAAGCTGTTCGGTGCGTTCCAGCGTCTGCACCGGATGGACGAATTCGAAGGGATCGGCATCGGCCTCGCCACGGCGCAGCGAATTATTCATCGCCACGGCGGAAAGATCTGGGCCGAAGCGGAGGTAGGAAAAGGGGCGACCTTCTGTTTCACCCTAGGCTCGCCTGAAAAAGCATTTGTACCAGAGGTCACCGATGAGCCTAGAGTAAACTCAACCACTCAATCTGCAACTCCAAGAATTGCTATTGACTAATGGCGCGCCGCCACAACCCCCCGCAGCGCCTCCCGCCCTACCTCCGTTACCGTTACCATCACTTCGCTGTTGAGAAGGCCAGCTTCACCCGGAAACACAACTGGGATGTAATTACGGCTGATGCCATGCAACAGCCCGTCAGCCTCCCGCCCCTGGATCAGCACCGCCAATTCCCGCCCCACAAACTTCCGGTAATACGCCCTTTTTTTCAGCACCGACAACCGTCGCAACGCCGCAGCGCGCTCCTTGATAACACTACTATGGAGTTGATGGTCCATGGTAGACGCCGGCGTCCCCTCCCGGGGTGAAAAGGGGAAGACATGGAGATACGCAAAGGGGAGTGACTCGATGAAACGGTAGCCGTTCGCAAACTCTTTTTCGGTCTCGCCGGGGAAGCCGGTGATAATATCGGTGCCGATACAGACATCCGGGATAGCGCTGCCAATCTTCTCGAACAGCTGGCGGAAATGGTTGCTGGCATAACCGCGGTCCATCCGGGCCAGAATTCGGTCGTCACCGCTCTGTAAGGGAATATGCAGATGGGGGCAGACGATTTCCGAAGCGGCCAGGAGTGCTATGAGCGGATCGGGGATTTCGGTCGGCTCCACCGAACCGATGCGGAGCCGCCGGGTCAGCTGCCGCTCTTCAACGGCGGCAATCAGTTGCAGCAGGGTCTTCTGTGGGGCAAGGTCCCGACCGTACCCACCCAGATGGATGCCGGTCAGCACCACCTCCTTGAACCCCTTGACGTTGAAAGTGCTAATCCCTTCCAGCACATCGTCAACGGGGACACTGCGGCTTCTGCCCCGGGCGTAGGGAACAATGCAGTAGGAGCAGTAAGCGTCGCAACCGTTCTGGATCTGTAGAAAGGCGCGGGTGTGCTCGGCAAAACTCTCGATGGCCAGGGTGTCAGCCTGGGTCGCAGTGGCTATATCGGCGACCAGCACCTGCTGCCGATCGCCAATCTCGCGCAGCAACCCAACGATCCCCTTCTTCTCCAGGTTGCCGATGACCAGGTTCACCCCGGCGAGCTTGCTGATCTCTGCGTGGGCCAGCTGGGCGTAACAGCCGGTCACTACTATTTTTGCGGACGGATTCTGGCGGTGGGCGCGACGGATCAGGCGGCGTGATTCGGCATCGGTCCTGGCAGTCACCGTGCAGGTGTTGATGACGACGAGGTCCGCCCCTGCACCAAACGGCACCAACTGGAATCCCGCTTTACCGAGTGCCTCCGACATGGCCGCCGACTCGAACTGGTTGGTCTTGCAACCGAGCGTAGTGATTGCTACTGTTTGCATAAACTCCCAGGAACTTGTTACCAACGAAACGTTTCGATCTAACAGGGATATTCAGGATAAACAGGATAAAATCTTTTTTGGGTTGACTACAAACTGTTCAGATTTGTTCTTTATCCTGAATATCCTGATCATCCCAGTTAGGTCGTTATTTATGTTCTTTGTTGGCGTCAGATTTTATCGTCGATCCAGCCGCCGCCGAGCACCACTTCGCCGGCGTAGAAGACCACTGCCTGGCCAGGGGTAACAGCCTTTTCCGGCTCGATAAAACGGACCTCGACGCGGTTATCGGGTTGAGGAATAATCCGGCAGGCGACCGGCTGGTGGCGGTAACGGATCTTGCAGCTTGCCTCCAGCGGGGAGTCGGGTGGAGCGCCGATCCAATGCACTGCGGAGGCCCAAAGTCCCTCGCTGTAAAGTTCATCGCTGGTGCCAACCACTACTTCCTGCCTACCGGCATCCACCCCGATGACGTAGAGTGGCTCGGGATGGGCAATGCCCAACCCACGGCGCTGTCCAATCGTATAACGGTATGTCCCCTGGTGGGCTCCCAGCACCTTTCCAGCACGATCGACGATTCGGCCGGACAGTTGTCCCGTGCCACGAGCGTCTTCTAAAAAACGGACATAGTCGCCGTCCGGGACAAAGCAGATTTCCTGACTTTCGTCTTTGTCTGCCACCCGCAGCTTGTATTTTGCCGCCATTTGGCGCACCTCCGGCTTAGTCATCCCCCCCAGAGGGAAGAGGGTGTGGGCGAGCTGCTCCTGGGTCATGGTGAAAAGGAAATAGGACTGGTCCTTGCCGGGATCTACCCCCTTGAGGAGCTGGTAACAACCGGCGGCGTCATCTCTAATCCGGGCGTAGTGACCGGTGGCAAGATACTCCGCCTCCAACTCACGCCCCTTCTTCAACAGCAAGGCGAACTTCAGCCACTGGTTGCAGCGGACGCACGGATTGGGGGTGCGGCCGAGGAAATATTCCGCCACGAAGTCATCGATCACCAGCCGCTGGAACTCCTCCTCAAAATTGACCACATAAAAAGGGATCTGCAGTTGTTCCGCAACCCGCCTGGCATCGTGGATATCGTCGATCGAGCAGCAGGTACCGAACTGCTCGCCCGCTTCCAACCCGGATTTAGAGTAGTCCCAGAGCTGCATGGAAATACCGATAACGTCATACCCTTGCTCCAGCAAAAGCGCCGCCGTCACCGACGAATCGACCCCGCCGCTCATGGCAACCACCACCCGTTTTTTCTTCTGCTTAACCATACGAACCTTTATGTTTGCCTTTCTTCGTGTTCCTTTGTGTACTTCGTGGCTAAAAAGTCTTGAATTTACGGATTTCTCTGTGTCCTCTGTGATCTCTGTGGCAAGAAACGTCCTATACGCCGCGTAGCCGCTCGACAATCCCCGGCAGCACCTGCAGTACGTGATCCACCTCCGCCTCGCTGTTTTCCCGCCCCAACGAGAAGCGGAGCGACCCCTTGGCCACGGCCGGTGCCACCCCCATGGCCGCCAGCACCGGTGAACTTTTCAGGGTGCCGGAGCTGCAGGCAGAACCGGAGGATACGGCAATCCCCTGGAGGTCGAGATTGAGCAGCAGCGAATCCGCCTCGACCCCAAGGAAAGAGAGGTTTAGGGTGTTGGGGAGGCGCCAGGCGGGATGGCCATGCACTTGCACATTCGCAACATTGGCTAGGATGCCGTCCTGCAGACGATCGCGTAGGCCCTGCAGCCGTTCCGCCTCACTCACCATCGAGCCACGCGCAATTTCGCACGCCTTCCCAAAACCCACGATCCCTGCCACGTTTTCGGTGCCGGCACGCCGGTTGCGCTCCTGGGAACCGCCATGGAGCAAAGGATGGAGCTTGACCCCTTTTCTCACGATCAACGCGCCGACCCCTTTGGGGGCCTGGAGCTTGTGTCCCGAGAGGGCCAGCAGACCGATCTGCTGCTCCCGGCAGTCGATGGGGAGGCGGCCGGCCGCCTGCACAGCATCACAATGGAAATAGACCCGATGTCGGGCAGCTATGGCGCCGATCTCCCTAACCGGGAAGATGGTGCCGGTCTCATTGTTGGCATACATGGCCGAAATCAGAATAGTCTGACCGGTGATGGCCGCCTCCAGCCGATCCAGATCGAGCATGCCATCGCGATCCACTTCCAACCTGGTGATCTCATACCCTTCCCGCTCCAGATACAGACAGGTGTTGAGAACCGCCGGATGCTCAACGCTGGTGGTAATGATCTGTTTTCCCCGGTGGCGTTGGGCAGCAGCTACGCCCTTGAGCGCCAGGTTGTCCGCTTCGCTGCCACACGAGGTAAAGACCACCTCGGCCGGGTCGCAGTGCACCAGGGCCGCTACCTGTTCACGGGCGGCTTCCACCGCCCCCTTTGCCGGCCGACCGGCCCAGTGGATACTTGACGGATTGCCGAAATGGTGCCGGTAAAAAGGTAAAAACGCCTCCAACACCTCCGGATGGACAGGTGTCGTGGCGTTATAGTCCATATAGATCATAGCTGGCCCTTAAACGTGCGATGCCGCGGCCCCTGGCTTCTGCCAGCAGCCTGGTTCAGTTGGAGACCCGTTTTTTCAGGGCCTCATGGTCGGCAGCGAGTTCCTGGTATTTCCGTTCCAGTTCGCGGAGTTGGTCAAACAGGCAGGAAATGGCCTTCGCCTCGGGATCGGGAAGCTTGCCATGCTGCAGATCGGTTTTTTCGCTCGGCATTCCGGCGGTCATCACCATCCTGGCGGGAACACCAACCACCGTGGAATTGGGGGGGACTTCCTTTACCACCACTGAATTGGAGCCGATCTTGCTCCCTCTCCCGACGGTGAACGGTCCCAGGATCTTGGCGCCGGAACCGACCACCACATTATCCTCCAGCGTCGGGTGACGCTTCACCTTCTCCAGGCTAACCCCGCCGAGGGTAACACCATGATAGAGGGTGACATCGTCGCCAATCTCGGCAGTTTCACCGATCACGACCCCCATGCCGTGGTCGATGAAAAAGCGCCTGCCAATGGTGGCACCGGGATGGATCTCAATGCCGGTAAAAAACCGCGCCAGATGAGAAATCAAGCGGCCGATGAAGTAGCAGTGGCGGACCCAGAACCAGTGGGCGATCCGGTGGATCCAGAGCGCATGCAGTCCAGGATAGCAGAACAGCACCTCCATCACGCTCCTGGCGGCCGGATCCCGGTCGAAAATAGATCTGATATCCTCTTTCATTCGTGCGAACATGAGGCACCCCTCTCTGGCAACGCTGTATTTGCATTTCAACATACCTGACTAATGCTGTCAACTATCAATTCCCCAAGGGAGGATGGATACTGTTGGCGACTGGCGATGCCAAACTCCCCGGTTAATAAAAAAGGCATGGTGGGAACCATGCCTTTGCTATGCTTCGTGGTGCCCGGGACCGGAATCGAACCGGTACGGAGTTGCCTCCGAGGGATTTTAAGTCCCTTGCGTCTACCAATTCCGCCACCCGGGCTCAGGAGAACGGGGCTACTGTTTCAGATCGTTAACTTTCTCCCGCAAATCCTTACCGGTCTTGAAAAACGGGGTCTTTTTAGCGGGAATATCGACAATCTCGCCACTTTTCGGGTTGCGTGCCTGACGCCCCCCCCGCTCTCTGACGGTAAAACTGCCAAACCCACGGATCTCCACCTTGTCCCCCTGCTTCAGGGCATTCTCTATGCTAGCGAAGACGATATTCACCACCAGTTCAGATTCCTTGCGGGTCAAGACCCCGTTTGTGGTGGCGAGTCTTTCTACCAGTTCACTTTTGGTCATCCAAAAACTCCTTGCAGCAGGTCGCTATTTCTCGTTCTTGCCGTTCTTTTTCAGCCCCACTTTCAGGAGTTCACCGAGATTCGAGGTCGCCGACCCTTGCTCGCCCATATAAGAGGCGATTTCCGCCTTCTCAGAGGCTATCTGGAGAGCCTTGACGGAAAGTGCAATCTTCCGCTCGTTTTTATCAACACTGAGCACCACCGCCTCAAGTTCATCCCCCACCGCCGCAAAGTCCTTGGCGGACTCGACCTTTTCCCGCGACAGCTCGGAAACGTGGATCAGTCCCTCGATCCCCTCCTCGATCTCGACAAAAATACCGAAATCGGTCACGGAAGAAACCTTCCCCTTTACTTTGGAGCCAGTCTTGTATCTGACCGGGATATCGGACCAGGGATCGGGTGAAAGCTGCTTGATGCCGAGGGAAAGCCGCTCGTTCTCCGCATCGATATTGAGGACCACCGCCTGCACCGTCTGCGCTTTAGTGAAGAGCTCAGCCGGATGTTTCACTCGCTTGGTCCAGGAGATGTCAGAGACATGCACCAGGCCGTCAATCCCTTCATCGACGCCGATGAAGATGCCGAAATCGGTGATATTCTTGATCTGCCCCTCGATCTTGGTCCCGACAGGATATTTTTCGCCGATCACGGTCCAGGGGTTCACCTGTATCTGTTTCAGCCCCAGGGAGATACGACGGTTGGCCGAATCGATGTTCAGCACCACGGCTTCGAGCTGGTCACCCACCTTCAGCAGTTCCGAGGGATGTTTGACCTTTCTGGTCCAAGACATCTCGGAAACATGCACAAGCCCTTCGATCCCTTCTTCAAGGGCAACAAAAGCGCCATAATCTGCCAGGCTCACCACCTTGCCAGTCACCCGCTCGCCAATGGTGTATTTGTTCTTCACTTCCTGCCAAGGATCTGCCTTGGTCTGCTTCATCCCGAGCGAAATCCGTCCCTTCTCCCGGTCGTATTTCAGCACCATTACGCGGATTTTGTCACCAACCTTGATCAGCTCCGACGGATGGGCCAATCGTCCCCACGACATGTCCGTCACATGCAGGAGCCCGTCAATACCGCCGAGGTCAACGAATGCCCCGTAATCGGTGATATTCTTCACAATCCCGTCGAGGATCTCCCCCTCGGCAAGGGTGGTAAGGGTCTGTTCCTTCAGCTTGTCCCGTTCTTCTTCGAGCATGGCCCGGCGGGAAAGGACCACATTGCCCCGTTTCCGGTTGACCTTGACGATCCTGAACTTGAAGGTCTGGCCGATCAGCTTGTCCAGATTGCCGACCGGACGGATATCAATCTGCGAAGCGGGAAGAAATGCAGCCACGCCAATATCGACGATCAGACCACCCTTGACTTTGCCGGTGATCTGCCCATCAATGACGCCACCCTCACCGCCTGCCTCGCTGATTTTCTCCCAGGCCCCCTGCTGCTCTGCCTTTGCCCGAGAAAGTACCGGACAGCCGCTTCTATCCTCTTTCCGCTCGAAAAGGACCCGAACCTCATCCCCTTCCTTCACGGTCAGCTCGCCGTTTGGATCCTTGAACTCATCGAGGCTGATCCGCCCCTCGGACTTGATCCCCTCCACGCTGACCAGCACGTAATCAGCGCCAATCTTGACCACCACACCCTTGACGACATCGCCAACCTGGGCCTGGCGCAAACTCTCCTGAAACATCTCCGCAAACTCTTCCTTACCGGTTTGATCGGCATCATCTTCACTATCAGTAAAGCGCCTGATCGGCATCTTTTTGCTGTCCATCTTTTTATCGTCCCCCATTACCGACTACCCCCTCAATTTCTATTATGATTATCCCGCTATGCTAACACAGATCCAGAAAAACTCAACGCATTTTGTCTTTGTCAAGCCGTTCAATCCGTTCAATGACCTCATCAATGAGCCACTTGGGCGTCGACGCGCCGGCGGTGACCCCCACTTTCTCCACCCCCTCAAACCAGGCAGGGTTGAGCTGCTGCGCGGTCTCGATGTGGTGAGTCCGCGGCTGCAGCTCAGTACAGACTTCGGCCAGCCGCTTGGTGTTGGCACTGTTGTGACCGCCGATGACAATCATGCAGTCCACCTGATTGGCAAGCTCCTTGGCCTCTTCCTGGCGAACGGCAGTGGCATCGCAGATGGTGTTGAAAACCCGGATCTCGCCACCACGCATGACACATTCCATCACCACATTCTTCAAGTTCTCAAACGACTGGGTGGTCTGGGCGACCACGCCAATCTTCCCCATCTTCGGCAGCCGGCTCGCCTCCTCGCCGGAACCGACCACATAGACTTTCCCTTTTGCATAGGAAACGATCCCCTGCACCTCGGGATGGTCGGCATCACCCACCACCACCACGTCGTAGCCGGCCTGGGAAAGGCTTTTGACATGCTCCTGGGCTTTTTTCACGAACGGGCAGGTGGCATCGATGATTTCCAGTTCCTTGCGAACCGCCTCCTCCAGCTCTTCGGAAGCAACCCCGTGGGAACGGATAATGATGGTGCCTTTGTCCTGCTCGGCAAGGGTCTTGAGGACCTTGACCCCCATCTCATCCAGCCGCTGCACCACCTGCGGCGAATGAATAATCGGCCCCAGGGTGTAGGTAGTTCCCCCCTTGTCCGCTGCCTCAAACGCCATCTGCGTGGCCCTTTTGACACCAAAGCAGAAACCGGCCTGCTTTGCGAGAAAGATCTTCATGCTGCAACTCCTCTATTACTACAAAGACAAGGCAAAGATTATGAGCACCAAGTCCTATCGCCTATCGCCTGCCACCTTGAGTCTGTCACGCACAATCTGTTCCATCCCGGCTAGCACTTCTTTAATAGAGAGGCCGGTGGAATCAATGGCAATGGCATCATCTGCCTTGCACAGCGGTGCATGCTCTCGCTGGGCATCCTGATCGTCGCGCTTGATCACCGCCGCGATGGTCTCCGCCAGGGTAATGCGTTCCCCTTTTGCCTGCAACTCCAGAAAACGCCGTTTGCCGCGCTCTTCTGCCGAGGCTGAAAGAAAAAATTTCACCTCGGCATTGGGAAAGACCACCGTGCCGATGTCGCGTCCCTCCAGAATCACCCCGCCGTCCCGCCCCAGTTCACGCTGGAGCGTGAGCAACTGATCCCGCACCACCTTCTTCGACGAAACCAGCGAGGTCAGCTGGCTGATCTCCGGAGTCCGGATTGCCGCTGACACGTCCTCACCGTTGGCAAGCACCCGACAGCAACCGTTGGTCCGCTCAAAAGCGATAGAGACTCCCCGGCTAATACGGGCCAGTCCCTCCTCATCGTCCAGGGAGATGCCGGCACGCTTCACCGCCAGGGCTATGGCGCGAAACATGGCACCGGTATCAATATGCAGATAGCCAAGCCGCTCGGCCAACAGCTTGGTAATGGTACTCTTCCCCGCGCCGGAAGGGCCGTCAATAGCGATGACAAACCCGTTTGGCCTGAATACGCCGGTCGCTTTGCTCATCGTATGGCAACCCTCTCAAGCAGGCTCGTAAAATCAGGGAAGGAAGTGGCTATGCACGACACGTCATCGACGGTTACGGCAGAGCTGGCCGCGACGCCGGCAACTAACATCGCCATGGCGATGCGATGGTCGCCAAAACTCTCGAAGTCGCCGCCCTTAAGCCGTTCCATCCCAACGATCGCCATGCCGTCCTCGGTCTCACTGACCGTCACCCCGGCCCTGCCGAGATTTGCCGCCATCGCCTTAATCCGGTCGGTTTCCTTGACCCGCAATTCTCTGGCGTCGCTGATAACGGTCCGTCCTTCAGCCAACGCTGCAGCGACGCAAATTACCGGGAATTCGTCGATGGCCCGCGGCACCAGATCGCCGCCGATACTGATGCCTTTAAGGCGCGAAGACTTAACCAGCAGGTCCGCCACCGGTTCGCCCGACAGCTCCCGCTGGTTTAGCAGCTCGATGGAACCTCCCATGGCGACCAGAATATCGAGGATGCCGGTACGGGTTGGATTGACACCCACCCCCTGGATCAGCAATTCGGAGCCGGGCACAATCAGGGCGGCGATGATGAAAAACGCAGCCGACGAGATGTCCGCAGGCACTTCAATATGGCCACCCCGCAGTTCCCGGCCACCGCGTAGTGTAACGCCACCGGCAAAGGTATCGAGGTCGGCGCCGAAGAACCTGAGCATCCGCTCGGAATGGTCACGAGAGAGATGCGGCTCGGTTACGGTCGTAGCCCCCTCGGCATAGAGGCCAGCCAGCAGGATTGCCGATTTCACCTGAGCGCTTGCCACCGGCGAGCTATAGCTGATCCCCTGCAACGGCTTGCCGACCACCGCCAGCGGTGCCTTGCTCCCTCCCTCACGGCCATATATACAGCCACCCATCCGGCTAAGTGGCTCAATGACCCGTTTCATGGGACGCTTGCGCAGGTATTGATCGCCGGTCAAGATTGAAAAAAAACGTTGGCCGGCAAGGAGACCGGTAAGGAGCCGGATCGAGGTACCGGAATTACCGCAGTCGAGGATATCCACTGGTTCCTGGAGGCCGTGCACCCCTTTTCCTTCAATCCGCAAGGTCTCGCCATCATCGGTTACGGTAACCCCCATGGCGCGGAACGCATTGAGGGTGGCAAGGTTATCCTCCCCCCGGAGAAAACCGCGGATGGTGGTGGTGCCTCTGGCAATGGAGCCGAACATGATCGAGCGGTGCGAGATCGACTTGTCCCCCGGCACCCTGATCTCGCCCCGAATCGCTCTGGCAGGTTGTACGGTATAGCTTTGCAAGAATGCACCTTTCGGAATCCGGGATTCGTAATCCGGGACCCGTAAAACCTCAGTTGGTAGTATGCTTCCCGGATACCGAGTCCCGATTCACGTTACAAAATCGCGTCACGGCTCTCCTTCGACTTGGCAAAGAACGCCTCGAGCCCCGCCCCGTCTCCCTGCTCTACCAGGGTGCGCAACTCGGTGAAGTAGCCGCTAAAAAAATCCATCATCTCCAGAATTCCTTGCCGATTCATCAGGGCGATGTCGCGCCACATGACCGGATCGGAAGAAGCGATCCGGGTAAAGTCGCGAAAACCGCCGGCGGAATACTTAAGAATCCCTTCGCCGCAGCCGTTATATCCTTCCACTGCGTTAACCAGGCTATAGGCTACCATGTGTGGCAGGTGGGATATGGCTGCCACCACCCGGTCGTGCTTGGCGGCGTCCATCAGCACGACACTCGATCCGGCGAGCTCCCACATCCTGATTACTTTCTGCAAAGCCGCGGGATCTGTCGTTGCTGACGGCGTAATAATGCAGCGCTTCCCTTGGTAAAGAGTGACAAACGACGCTTCTACCCCGGATCGTTCGGTGCCGGCAATCGGGTGGCCACCGACAAAGAAGGTCCCCGCCGGCATCAAGGGCTCGCAGGCGGTCACAATTTCACCCTTGACGCTGCCACCGTCGGTAACCACGCAACCAGCCGCGAGACATGGGGCGATGCGCGCCACCAATCCGGCAATGGAGGTTACCGGCGTGGCGATGAACACCAGATCTGCGCCCTTAACTCCGGCACAGGGATCGGCGGTGAAGCGGTCAATAACACCAAGCTCAACCGCCCTTGTCAGGTTGGCCTCGCCACGCCCAATGCCGACGATTTCGCCAACCTCACCCTGTTCCCGCAAGGTGCGGGCCAGCGACCCGCCGATCAGGCCGACACCGATTATGGCCAACCGCTCAATCAGCGGCATATATACCTCGTGCGACGTGCGACGTGCCGGAACGCAGCACGGTTACTTTGCCCTCGGATACGAGCCGAGCACCTTCACGAACTGACAGCACTCCCGCAACTCCTGCACTGCCTCGGCAATCAGCGGGTCAGAAATGTGTCCCAGCATGTCGAGAAAGAAGATATACTCCCACGCCTTTTTCTTCAGGGGGCGCGATTCAATCTTCGACAGATTGATCCCCCGCTTGGCAAAGGGCTCCAGCATCCGGTAGAGAATGCCGACCTGGTCCTTAACCGAAAACATCAGGGAAGTCTTGTCGTCGCCGCTTTTTTCCGCCATCTTCTTGCCGATGACGAGGAAGCGCGTAAAATTGTTGACCTGGTCTTCAATCCTTTTCCGCACCACCTTCAGGTCGTACATGGAGGCAGCGATCTCGCTGGCGATGGCCGCAGCGGTATAATCCTCGGAAACAATCTGCGCCGCCACCGCGGTTGAAGCTACATCCACCAATGGCACGTTAGGGAGGTTCTCTTCAAGCCATTTACGGCACTGGGCGATGGGCTGAGGATGTGAATAGACCTTCTTGATATCCTCAAGCCGTCCAGTGCGGGAGAGCAGGTCGTGATGCACTTCCAGCAGCACTTCGGCATTAATCAGCAGCTCACTCTCCATGAACATGTCGAGTGTGTAGGAAACCACCCCCTCGGTGGAGTTCTCTACCGGCACCATGCCGTAGGTGGCGTGCCCCTTCTCCACCTCCTCGAACACTGCGGGAATGGACTTAAGCGGCACCAACTCAGCGGAGTAGCCGAAATGCTGCATGGTGGCCAGATGGCTGAAGGTCGCCTTGGGGCCGAGGAAAGCAACTTTCATCGGGGCCTCCAGGGCAAGCGAAGCGGAAATGATCTCGCGGAACACACTTTTGAGCCCCTCATTGGGGAACGGGCCCTGGTTGTGGGCGGTCAGGCGCTCATAAATCTCACGCTCCCGGCTCGGTACGTGAAAATCGCGCTTTTCGCCGGCCTTCAGTCTGCCGACCTCGATAACCAGAGACGCCCGCTGGTTAAGAAGCTCCAACAGGCGATCGTCAACAGTATCGATTTCCAGGCGCAGAGCTGTCAGCGTCTTCGTTTTTTGCAAGGTTAATTCACCACGGAAAGGAGATTGGATTTGCTGTGAAGTGCGATAATTTAACGCAAAGGCCGTAAAAAAGCAACTGTTTTTTGAATAGCGCAGCGAGCCTGCCGATAACCAGGGCGCCTGGCCGCTGTCAGAGGGCGTCATCGCTGCTTTAACGGCTCAAACCAGGCCACCGGCCTCGGTTGCCATGGGTGGTTAATATTTTGCCTGGGGGGGATAGATCGACTTCTCGCGAAGGGCCTGGCAGCTGACACAGCAAGGGGCAAAAGGGGCAACCGCCAGCCGGGCCTCGCTTATTTCCGTCCCGCACTCCTCGCAGACTCCATAGCTTCCCGCCTGGAACTTCCGTTCGGCCTCCTCCATCCGAGTCAGCTCCTCCCGGTGGATGTCGGCGACCTTCAGTTCGGTATCGGCCAGCATGTCGAGCAAACCCTGCTCCGCCACATCCATGGCATAATCGAACTGGTTATGCAGCTGTTCGGAGTTATTGCCAAACAGCTCCTGACGCAACTCGTTCCAGAGCCGGCGCTTTTGCTCCTGCAACAGCCCCTGCAGTAGCGCCCGCCTCTCGGCTTTTTTCCCCGGCATCGACACCCCCCTTACTGACATGCAGCTCACTGGTCAGACTGCAAACATGTACCTCTATTCTACCGGAAAACTGCAAGTTTGCAATTCGCAACCCAGGGGGCCTGGGTTGGAGTAAAGGTGCAGGGGAAATATTTCAGTTGTTGATGCAGGCGTCGAGATCCTCCAGCAGATCCGCCACATCTTCCAGCCCCACCGACAGGCGTACCAGATCTTCGGTCACCCCCCGGGCCGCCCGCTCCGCTGGAGGCATGGCGGCGTGGGACATTTTTACCGGGTAGGAGATGATGCTCTCAACGCCGCCGAGGCTGACGGCAAAGGCGGCCAGCTTACTCTGCTCAAGCAGCTTGCGGGCCAACTCCACTGATGCCAACCGGAACGAAAGCACCGCCCCAGGTCCCGTCGACTGGGTAGCATGTACGGCATAACCCGGGTGCCCGACAAGACCGGGATAGAACACCTCGGTTACCCGCTTCTGCTCTGCAAGCCAGCTTGCCACAGCCATGGCGCCTTTCTGGCTCTCCTCCATCCGCACCTTGAGAGTCTTCACCCCGCGCAGGACCAGCCAAGAATCCTGGGGTCCGAGCACCGCGCCGAAAGAGTTCTGGATTGACTTGATCCGCTTCCCCAGCTCCTCATCTCTGACCACGGCAAAGCCACAGATCACATCGCTATGGCCATTGAGGAACTTGGTGCCGCTATGCAGCACGATGTCGCACCCTAGTTCCAGGGGGCGCTGGAAATAGGGGGTCATAAAGGTATTATCCACCAGGGTCAACAGACCATGCTCCTTTGCCAGCAGCGCAGCCCCAGCCAGATCAGTGATCTTGAGGAGCGGATTGGAAGGGGTCTCAAGGAAGATGGCTTTGGTATTGGGCCGGACCGCCCCGGTGATGTTGGCGAGAGTGGTGGTGTCGACGAAGGTCACCCCAATGCCAAGCCTGCTGAACAGTGTGGTAAGGACCCGATAGGTGCCGCCGTAAACATCCTCGCAGACGATCAGATGATCGCCGGGAGAAAAGAGGAGCAGCACCGAGGAGATGGCCGCCATCCCCGAGGCGAAGGCGAAGCCGCGGTTGCCGCTTTCCAGCTCGGCGATGGTCTCCTCCAGCGCTTCGCGAGTCGGATTGCCGGAGCGGGCGTAGTCATACTTGCCGAACTGGTCCACCGACTCCTGGGCAAAGGTGGAAACCTGATAGATGGGGACCGACAGGCCTTTGGTGTAGGGATCGATCTCGTGGCCACTATGGATGATTTTGGTACCGATTTTCATAAATTCTCCTTAAAAACGTATTTAACAAGGATATACAGGATGAACAGGATAAAACCAAAAACATTATTGATTCGCTGGATTGTTTGTTACACCCAAAGAATAATGAAACCACGAATAGTCCAAATCCACCACAAAGACACGAAGTTAACTGCCTAAATCATGAATTGTTTTCTTCGTGTTCTTTGTGCCTTCGTGGTAGAAAGGGTTTGCGTGGCAATCAAAGATTCTAATCCTGTATATCCTGTCCACCCTTGTTAATTCGCCTTTTGGTTTACTCGGTGTCTCGGTGTCTCGGTGGCAGATTGTATGTTTTTAGCCCGCAAAGGCTTGGTTTAAATCTTCGATCAGGTCGTCCGCATCCTCGATCCCCACCGACAGCCGCAACAGGACGTTATTGATGCCGAGCCGCGCCCGGGTCTCCGGTTTGATGTCGGCATGGGTCTGCTGCTCGGGGAACGTGATGAGGGTTTCCACCCCGCCGAGGCTCTCGGCAAAGGAGATGAGACGGGTCTTCAGCAGCAGTTGCTCCACCAGGCCATGGTCGGTCACCTCGAAAGCAAGCATGGCGCCGAACCCCCTGGCCCGCTCCTTGAGGAGCCAGTGCCCCGGATGCTCGGCCAGGCCAGGGTAATAGACCCTGGCTACCTGCGGATTGTCTTTCAGCCATTCGGCGAGCTTCTGGGCATTGGCCTGCTGCCGGTCCAGTCGCACCCCAAGCGTCTTCATGCCACGGATCACCAGCCAGGAATCCTGGGGGCCAAGCACCGCCCCGACCGAATTCTGCAGAAAATAGACCTTCTCCGCCAGCTGCGGGTCCTTCACCACCACTAACCCGGCCACCGTATCGTTATGGCCCGCCAGGTACTTGGTAGCGCTGTAAACGGTGATGTCAGCCCCCTGCTCCAGCGGCCGAAGCAGATAGGGGGTGAGGAAAGTGTTATCGACGATACAGAGAAGCCCCCGGCTCCGGCAGAGGCGGGAGATTTCGCGGATGTCCGCCACCTTCAGCAGCGGATTGGTTAGCGATTCCACAAACACGGCCCGGGTGTTGGCCTTGATACCATTCCGTACCGCCTCCAGATCACTGGTGTCCAGATAGCTGAATTCGAGGCCGAACTGCTGAAACACCTGCTCGAACAGCCGATAGGTGCCGCCATAGAGGTCCTCGGTAACCAGGATGTGGTCCCCCGGCCGAAACAGCAGGAGCAGGTTGGTGATGGCCGCCATCCCGGAAGAATAGGCAAACCCCCGCGCGCCATGGTCAAGGGCGGCAATCCCCTCCTCCAGTGTCTGGCGGGTCGGGTTGCCGGACCGGCTGTAGTCGTAGCCGGTGCTCTGCCCCAGCCCAGGGTGCTTGAAGGTGGCGGTCTGATAGATGGGGACAGTCACGGCGCCAGTCCGTTGGTCCCAGTTGAGCCCGATCTGCACCGCCTGCGTGGAAATATTCATACTAACCTCCCGTTACCCATTTACAGTTGCCGTTACACTACCTGACGCCGGGAAATAAAAAAATCCCCTTCTAGGAATAGAAGAGGACGCGAGGATGCTGCCTCTTCTTATCTCCCGGAATCTCGAAATTCCGCAGGATTTGGCACCTTCCCCTTTCGGGGGGTTGCCGCGACATCACAGGGCCAGTCCCTCCGTCGCTCACGATAAGAATCAGTATTTAGTTGTATGCCGGTGGCTATTGCCTACCAGCGTGATAATGATTAGTTCTTAGTACTTTACCAATCCGATATTGTATTGTCAAATCTTTTTTCTGATTTTCCATTATAGATAACGGTAAATCCCAGCAGTTTCCGGTTAGGAAATTGCTGGGATTGCCCCGCTCAAAAGCTCCCTACTTGCCCGGCGCGTAGATCTGGTCAAACAGACCGCCATCGGCAAAGTGCTTCTGCTGCGCCTTTTGCCAGCCGCCGAACAGTTCGTCGATGGTGAAGAGGTGCAGCTTGGGGAACTGCTTGCCGTACTTGTCGGTCACCGCCTTCAGCCTGGGGCGGTAGTAGTTCTTGGCTGCTATCTCCTGCCCTTCCGGGGTATAGAGATAGTCCAGGTAGGCCTGGGCCACCGCCGTGGTGCCGTGTTTGGCCGCCACCTTGTCCACTACTGACACCGACGGCTCAGCCAGAATGCTCACCGACGGCACCACGATCTCGAACTTGTCCTTGCCGAGTTCGTTCACCGCCAGAAACGCCTCATTCTCCCAGGCAAGCAACACATCGCCGATGCCGCGCTGGACGAAGGTAGTGGTGGCGCCGCGGGCGCCGGAATCAAGGACCGGAACGTTCTTGAACAGCTTGTTGACGAACTCCTTGGCCGTCGCCTCATTTCCCCCCTTCTGTTTCAGGGCATACCCCCAAGCGGCCAGGTAGTTCCAGCGGGCCCCGCCGGAGGTCTTCGGATTGGGAGTGATCACCGCCACCCCCGGTCTCACCAAGTCATTCCAGTCCTTGATCTGTTTCGGATTCCCCCTACGCACCAGGAAGACGATGGTCGAGGTATAGGGGGCGCTGTTGTGGGGGAGGCGCTTTTGCCACTCCGCCGGCAACAACTGGGCCTTCTCATGGATCGCATCGATGTCGTAGGCAAGCGCCAGGGTCACCACATCGGCCTCCAGCCCGTCGATGACGGCACGGGCCTGCTTGCCGGAACCGCCGTGGGACTGCTTGATGATGACGTTGTCACCGGTTTTTGCCCGCCACTGTTTGGCAAAGGCGCTATTGAACGCCTGGTAAAGCTCCCGGGTCGGGTCGTAGGAGACGTTCAGCAGGGTAATATCCTTTGCCTGGGCAACGGGGTCGAGTAGGGCCCCCACGACTACCGCGAGCGCCACCAGATAATTGCTAACTGTTTTCCGTGACATTTGTTCCTCCTTGTTGGTTACAGTCCAGGGTTATTAATGGTGTGGTCCAGGTATAGATGAGCGCCTTGAGCACGTTTTGGTCTTTTTTGTTATCGTAATTTATACCACACCCAATCAACGGTCTTCTCTTTTAGCATTTACTAGCAACCGTGTCAAGAAACAATTCCGCTACAAAACTGCTTTATGCAGATCATGGCAAATTATACACTTCAACTGGTTCAATAGGGGCTGCCGTTACTGCCCATGTAACGGGCCATTCACAGTCATCATGCACGGCACAGTCGGTCAAATAAAGCTTGCAAATTTGGCTCACGGCTTAACTTATCCCACTCCCTGCCGATAACAATACATGCGTCTATCTCTATTTCACCCCACCAATTCCACCTGCGAGGGTCCAAGAATGCGCTCAACGCTGCTTTTCTCCATGCTGACAAGCTGCCTGGTAGCAACGCTCCTGACTGCCGCCGGGGCAGCTCATGCCGCAGATGCCGACCTGCAGATCTCCTCCTACACCTGGACACCGGACCCGGTGGTCCACAACGGCACCGCCACCTTTACCCTGACGGTCCAGAACAACGGTCCCGCCTCCTCCACCGGTAGCACCCTGACGATCAACCTGCCGGCCAACGTCAGTTATCTCGGCAACGCCTCCGGCTGTGCTCCCAGTGGCGGCAACACCATCCTCACCTGCCCCATCGGCAACCTGAATATTACCAATACGTCAACCATCGTCTACACCACCAGTGGCGGGTTGCCCGATGTCCAGAGCACCTGGGCATTCATTGTGGACGACACGGCGGGGAATACGGACCCGAACCCCAGTAACGATACCCTGAATAAGATCGTTACCTCCATTAACGGCGCCGATCTCAGCATTGTTACCTCCGGTCCCGCTAGCGCCACCGCTGGTTCCACCATAAATTTCACTCTGCAGGTATCCAACAGCGGTCCTGATGAGGCCTCATCCTTTCGGGTGACGGACAGCCTCCCGGCAGGGGTGGATTTCCAGTACCTGTCGGCAACCGGGAGCGACTGGAGCTGTTCGCAAGTAACCACAACAGTTACCTGCGATTACAGCGGGCCGGCCATTGCCAGCGGCAACAACGCCCCAGCCATTAATCTCTCCGGTAAGGTAATTACCTCTGCCGGCTCCATTATCAATGGCGCCAGCGTTGCCTCCACCGATGGCCAGACCGGCGACCCGCTGGCCACCAACAACGGCCCATCCCAGGTGACGGTCACCGTCACCGCTGGCACCGACCTGCGCGCCAACAAAAGCATGGTTTCGGTCACCACCGGCCTCACCACCTATGCAGTCGGTGAAGCGGTGGCCCTGACTCTGTCTGCCACCAATACCGGCACCCAGAACGCCACCGGCGTTGTTGTTGCCGATACGGTGCCGGCCAACTTCACCATCGGCGCGCTCCCCGGCAGCTGTAGCCGTGTCGGCCAAGCGGTTACCTGCAGTATCGGGGCACTGAACGCCGGGGTCACCTCTGGCTCATACGTCATTCCGCTGACGGCGCCAGCACTGCCAGAATCGGGGAGCAATACGGCGACCATCAGCCGGACCACTCCGGTTGGCGGAAACAATCAGAGTGCAACGGTGAACTATACCGTCGCTCTCCCCTTCACCGAGCTCGCCATCACCAAGAGCAAGGTTTCAGCCATCCCCGGAGCCGGCAGCGCCGTGCAGCAGGGTGAAAATATTATCAACACCATTACGGTGAGAAACACCACCAGCTCCACCTCGCCGGTTTCTGGCGTCGTGCGGGTCATGGAGGCTCTTTCCAGTTATCCGAACGAAACGTATCTCTCTGCAGCAGGTGCCGGCTGGCTCTGCGTCAACGCCCCAGCCAACACCGTCACCTGTGACTACGATCTCGGCGCCGGCACCCTGGCGCGGGGGGCATTACTACCGTCGCTGATTCTTACAACGCAAGTGGCCGCTGGTTATACCGGTTCCCTGAGCAATACGGTCTGTACCGGCAGTACGGCCGGCTCGCCCCATACGCCGGCTGATGTCACTCCCGGCAATGATTGTACCACTGCCACGGTCTACGCCACCGCCGCCAACGCCGATCTCGGTGTAACGAAAACCGTTTCCGACACCCTGGTGACGGTGGCTGAAAACGCCCTTACCTACACCATTACCGTTTCCAACCATGGCGCCGTGCTGGCGCCAACAGTTAACCTCACCGATACCCTCCCCATGTTCTACAACGACAGTGATGCTACCCCCGGTGATACGCCGGTGACTGTCTCCGGCATTGTCGGGCCTGACAGCTGCAGCGTCAGTGGTACCGGTGTCCTGACCTGTACCCTGCGCAACCTGGCTGGAGGAGAATCGCGGGCCTTTGATGTCACCTTGGCCCGCCCCTTCCGGGACGGTGCCTTTACCAATACGGTGACCATTTCGTCGCCGGACCTGGTGCAGAATCCCAACACCCAGCCCGATTCGGCCAGCGCGCCGTCGGTGACCATCGACCCCATTGCCGATGTGGCAGTGACCTCTATTGCGGTGGCGCCAGACCCGGTGAAGGTCGGCGTGCAGCTCACCTTTACCACCTCCATTAAAAACTTCGGCCCGAGCACCGCCCAAGGGGTAGTCCTGCGACATGTTATCGACCCAAACAAAGTGAGCTATGTCAGCGGCTCCGCCTCACTGACACTTGGAGGCAGCTGCGCCTACGTCAGTTCCTTCAGCGGTGCACCTTATGTGGGTGAGGCGGGCATCGAGTGCACCGGCTTCACCATGGCCAATGATCAATCGCGCCAGCTAGTCTTCAAGGTCGTGCCGGTGCACCCCTACCCCGGTGGGGTTCCGGCCAGTTATACCAGCAGCGCCGAAATAACCACGACCACCACGGAAAGCAGCCCCGCCAACAACAGCGCCATCAGTTCGGTGGCGATAATTATTCCGCAGCTGGATCTGACGGTCACGAAGCAGGAGAAGAGTGGCTACGATCCGGTGGCCTTTGGCGACGATATCGTGTACTGGGTGAAGGTGCAGAATAACGGCCCCTCTCTGGCGACGCAGGTAGAGCTGCTGGATACGCCAACTCCGCCCGTTGGTGGCTATACGGCGGTATTTGTTTCGGCCACGGCCTGCAGCGGAGGGGCTCCCTGTACTTACACCCCCGCTTCCCCCAGCTGCAGCTGGGACGGGATCAAGGCTACCTGCTGGTTGGCCGCGGCCAAGGGGAATTCAACCCTGCCGGCCAACAGCTACACCACCTTTGTCCTCACCTTCACCACCGGACCGCTATCGGCCACCCCCTCCAGTACTCTGACCTACAGCAACAGTGCTTCCGTATCCTCCCTGGAGAGTAGTGGCGGCTTTGACACCCAGCCGGCCAACAATACGGCGGTGGAAAACACCACGGCGCTCCCCAAGACCGACCTGACGATTATCAGCAAGACTGTTTCGTCCCCTGCGGTCAGCATCAACGAGCCATTCACCTACAGCATCACCCTCGAAAACATCGGCCCGTCGCCGGCCTCCGGCGTGCGGGTCACCGATACTTTGCCGGCCGGCTTCGTAATGAATGGCGCCGTGACAGTGACGTCGGGGAGCAATGTTTCCCTCGCCAGCAGCAGCTGCTCCACCACCGGTACGCCAGTGACCATTACCTGTGATCTGGCCAATATCCCGGCCGATCCCACCGGCACCGACCCCACCCGGCAGGTGGTGCTGACCGTCCCGGTGAAGGCCGCCTATCCCTACACCGGTCCGATCAATACGGACATTACCAATACGGCGAGCATCGCTGTCCTCCCCAATACCTCCGTTGACCTGGTGGCGGGGAACAACTCTGCCTCTGCAGTTGTCCAGGTCCGTAAATCGACCATCGGCGGCACAATCTACGCCGATAACAACCGCAACGACAGCATCGATGGCGGTGAGCCGATCGTCTTCGCAACGGCCAGCGTCACCTTTACCCTGTCGGGGCCAGACCTCTACGGCAACACCCTAACCGGCATTACGGTGAACAACGACAGCAGCGGCAATTTCCTGTTTGACCGTCTCCCTCCCGGCACATATCAGATCATAGCCAGCCAGCCGGCCGGGTACTATGACCGCTTTGAAACTGCTGGCACGGCTGGTGGCACGACGCCGCCGAACATCTGCGACGGCACGGCCAACTGTGGTCCGGCCGCTGGGCTCAATACCATCAGCGCCATCACCCTGCCGCTCAACACCTCGGCCACGGGGTATATCTTCCAGGAGTACCAGCGTGCGTCCCTCACGGGTTATGTGTATCACGACGCAAACAATGACGGTGACCGAGGAGCTGGTGAATCAACGGGGATCAGCGGCCAGAACATCGTGTTATCAGGCGTGGCGTACAACGGCGTCGATGTCTGCTCCCTGGTGACTTGTACAGTCAGCACAAACGCCTCGGGGGTGTATACCTATGGCACCCTCCCGCCGAGCGATGCTTCTGGCTACACCATCAACCAGACGAGCGCCCTGCCGGCACCCTATCTGGACGGGCTGGATCAGAAAGGGGATACAACAGCCATGGTTGTGCCTGGTTCCGCCGGCCGCACGGTGCCGGAGAGCATGACCGGCATCGTTCTTCTCCCCAACCAGGGGGGGACTGAGCATAACTTCGGCGAGCTGCGGGGGGCCAGTCTCGCCGGCTATGTCTATGTCGACGCCGATATCGATGCGGTCAAGGACGCCGGCGAAACCTCCGGCCTGACCTCGGTTATCGTAACCCTCACCGGTACCGATGACCTCGGCAATTCGATCAATAGGACTACCACCACTGCGGCTAACGGCGCCTATAGCTTTACTGCGCTGCGCCCCGGAAGCTATACCGTCACTGAAACAGTTGCGGCCGGAGTTACCCACACCGGCGCCCAGGCCGGCAGCAAGGGAGGAACCATTAATGGCGCGGTTAGGGCCGCCAACGTGGCGGTTCCCGGCGCATACTACGCCATCTCCACTATCGCCATCGTCTCCAATGACGCCGCCAGCGGCTACAATTTCGGCGAAAGCGGGCAGGGGCTTTCTGGACTAGTCTACCTCGACCGGAACAACAATGGCGTGGTGGATGGAGGGGAGCCGGGAATCGCCGGCGTCTCGATCACCTTGTCCGGCACCACGAGCAGCGGGAGCAGCGTCTGTGCAGCCATCTCCCCCTACCCATGCACTGTCATAAGCAATGCCAGTGGTCTCTTCAGCTTTAGCGGTCTGCCGGCCAGCAATGGTAGCGGCTACACCCTGACCGAACAGTCCCAGGCCACGACCCCCCTCACCAATTATGCGGATGGGGCCGAGATACTTGGTTCCGTAGCCGGCTCCCCACGCGGCACCGCTAACAATGACAACTTCACCGGCATCGTTCTCGTCGTAGGCGAGGTGGGAAGTGGCTATACCTTTGGCGAACGGGGGGGGAGCATTAGCGGCAGCGTCTACCATGATGCCGATAACGATGGGGTCAAGGATGCCGGAGAGGCGGGGATCAACGGCATATCCCTGACCCTTTCCGGGACCACCGCCTCCGGCGTCAACGTCTGTACCCTGGTGACCTGTGCCCTGACCACTGACAGCGCCGGCGATTATTCCCTTGCCGGGCTGCCGGCCAGCAACGGCAGCGGCTATACCCTGACGGAGGCCCAGCAGGTCAATTATGGTGACGGCCGCGAAACAGCGGGGAGCGCCGGCGGCACGGTGGATAACGCCACCTTTACCACAGCCGCGGCACAGAACCGGGTCAGCGCCATTGTTTTGTCCACAGGCGCAAACGCCAGCGGCTATCTCTTCGGCGAACAGCTGGGGAGCATGGCCGGGTTTGTCTACTACGATGCCAACAACAACGGAGTGAAGGATGGCGGGGAGGTCGGCATCAGTGGCGTGGTCGTAACCCTTGCCGGGACCACCGCCGCCAGCGGCGACGTCTGCGCTTGGATAGCCAGCTGTACGACAACTACCGATGCCACCGGGGCGTACCGCTTTGCCGATCTGCCGGCCAGCAACGGTACGGGGTACACCGTCACCGAGACCCAGCCCATAAGTTACGGCGATGGCCTGGAATCAGTTGGTAGCGCCGGTGGAACAGCGGGAAGCAGCATCTTCACCGGAATCATGCTTGCGGGCGGAACGAACGTCACCGGCTACCTCTTTGGTGAGCGCCTCGGCAGCATCAGCGGCACGGTGTTCTATGACACTAATGGCAACGGCGTCATGGATGGTGGCGAAGTCGGCATCAGCGGCGTTTCCCTCACCCTCGCCGGCACCGACATCAATGGCGTGGCGGTGAGCCGCAGCGTCACGAGCAATGCCAGCGGCATCTTTACTATTAACGATCTACCCGCCAGTAACGGCAGCGGCTATAGCCTGAGCGAAGTTCAGCCGGTGACCTATGCCGACGGAATTGATACGGCCGGCACGGCGGGGGGCTTTGTTGGGGGGCTCGGCACGGATGTCATAGCCCCCATCGTCCTCAATGCCGGCATAAATGCCACGGGCTACCTCTTCTCCGAGGGGCTTGGCGGCCTCTCCGGCATGGTCTTCCATGACCGCAACGGTAACGGTTCCCTTGATGCGGGTGAAAATGGCATCAGCGGGGTGACCTTGACCCTCTCCGGCATCGATGCCGCGGCGAATGCCGTCAACTTCACCACCACCACAGCTGCCAGCGGCGCGTTCACCTTTGCCGATATTCCAGCCAGTAACGGCACTGGTTACACCCTCACCGAGACTCAGCCCGTTGACTATGCGGAGGGGGTGCTGACGGTGGGGAGCGCCGGTGGGAGTGACAGCGGTAACGGCAGGGTTATCAGCGGCATTCACTATCCGGCCGGCACCAGCGCCGGTGGCTACCGTTTTGCCGAACTCCTCGGCTCCCTGAGCGGCACAGTGTTCACCGATACCAACGGCAATGGCACCAGGGATCCGGGTGAAGCGGGGATCAGCGGCGTGAGTCTGACCCTTGCCGGCACCGCCGCCTCCACAACGGCGCTGAACCGTACCGTCAGTTCCGATGGCAACGGCGACTTCCTCTTCCCTAACCTGCCGACCAGCAATGGTAGCGGCTATACATTGACCGAGAGTCAACCGGTCAACTATGCCGATGGCCCGGAAACAGCCGGTACGGCAGGAGGAACACCGGGAGCGGTCGGCACCAGCATCATCAGCGCCATTGTCATTACCCCCGGCAGCACTGCCGCCTCCTACCTCTTTGCCGAAAAGTTGGCCAGCTTCAGTGGCTACGTCTATAGCGATGCCAATGACAATGGCAGCAAGGATGGTGGTGAAACGGGAATCGCCGGCGTCACCATCGACCTTACCGGCACCGATGTGGATGGCAGCGCAGTGAACCGCACGACCAGCACAGCTGCGGACGGCAGCTACTCCTTCCTTGACGTCCTGGCCGGCAGCTATACCCTCACCGAGACGCACCTGGTCATTTATAACGATGGTCGAGAAACCGCAGGGAGCGCGGGTGGCTCCGTCGACAACAGTTCCTTCACCAGCAGCGCCCCACAGAACCGGATCAGCGCCATTAATCTCCCCACCGGGGCTGTTGCCAGCGGTTACCTGTTCGCGGAACGACCACTGCTGCCAGCCCAAGTTGCGGGGACGATCTGGCATAACACGGTTAGTATTGACAAGACTCAGCAGGCCGGAGAGCCGGGACTTGCCGGCTGGCGAATTGAGGCGGTGCAGGGAGCGATACTGCGCGGCTCAGCGGTTTCCGCCTCCGACGGCAGCTATCAGATAGCCAACCTGCCGGCAGGGATCGGCTATGAGCTCCGCTTTCGCCATCCGACCAATCTCGCCATCTATGGCGATCCCCTCTCCCAGGATCCCGGCTATACCGATTCGGTGCCCGACTATAGCGGCCATACCATTGCCAACCTGACCCTGCGCAGTGGCGCCAACCTCGTTAACCAGAATCTGCCGGTCGACCCGTCTGGGATTGTCTATGACGCATTCAGCCGCACCCCGATCGCTGGTGCCACGGTGTCCCTTGCTGGCCCGCCAGGTTTTACCCCGGCCCTCCACCTTGCAGGCGGTGCCGGCAATCAGGCGCAGCTGACCGATAGCAGCGGCTTCTACCAGTTCCTGCTCCTCGCGGCAGCCCCGGCCGGGAACTACACCCTTTCGGTCACGCCGCCACCTGGCTATGTGCCGGCCGTTTCAGCATTGATTCCGGTCACTGCCGGCCCCTTTGATCCCGGCCCGGGCCCCGGCTCCGTGTCAATCCAGGCGCAATTTTCGCCACCGACCGGAGTCGAACCGACCACCTACTACCTTTCGTTTACGCTGAGCGGCGCCACAGCTGGCGTTGTAAACAATCATCTGCCCGTCGACCCGGTCCTCGGCGGCGCCATGACCGTACGCAAAAGCTCTCCACTGGTAAACGTCAGCAAGGGGGACCTGGTCCCCTATACCATCGAGGTGAGCAACAACCTGGCGGCGCTGTTGCCCAACATCGATCTGTTTGACCAGATGCCACCGGGGTTCAAGTACCGGAGTGGCACCGCAACTATCAATGGGAGCCACATGGAGCCGGTACTGAACGGCCGAACCCTCCGCTGGCCAAACCTAAGCTTTACCGCCAACGAGACCAAGACTCTGAAGCTCCTGTTGGTGGTCGGCGCCGGGGTCAGCGAGGGGAAATACACCAACCAGGCCTGGGCCGTGAACAACCTTGTCAACAAGCCGGTCTCGAACATCGGTACCGCCACGGTCCGCATTATACCCGACCCAACCTTCGACTGTACCGATGTCATCGGCAAGGTTTTCGACGACAAGAATGCCAATGGTTACCAGGACGAGGGAGAACCGGGCATTGCCGCCGTTCGAATGGCCACGGCCAGAGGGTGGCTGGTGACAACCGATGCTTACGGACGCTTCCACGTGGCATGTGCTGCCATCCCCCAAGCAGACCGGGGCTCCAACTTCGTCATGAAACTGGACGAGCGCACCCTGCCATCGGGTTTCCGCATGACCACGGAGAACCCGCAGGTGGTAAGAGCAACCCGCGGCAAGATAGTCAAGCTTAACTTCGGCGCTACGATTCATCGGGTCGTGCGACTGGAAGTAAGCAACGCGGCCTTTATCGGCGAGAGCAGCGGGCTTCGGCCCGAATGGCAGCAGCAATTCGATGCATTGCTCGATGAGCACCGTGACAAACCAAGCCTGATCCGTCTCGCCTACCGTCTGGAGGGAGGAAGCCGCAGCCTGGCCGAAGAGCGACTCAATCGACTCAGCGATGCCTTGCGCAACCGATGGCAAAAAATCTCCTGCTGCTACCCCCTCGCCATTGAGCAGGAAATCGTGGAGGTCAGCCGATGAAAACATCTACCCAGATCATCGTGCTGGCACTGGTGCTGACTACCCAACTCCCGCAAACTGCCTCTGCAGAACAGATTGCGGTCTCCACTGCCACCATTGAAGCAGCCGATACGCGCTGCAAACCGTGTCGGGACCCACAGAGCAAAGCCCCCATCCCCTGCAGCGGAGCGGATGCGGGAATACGTCTGGATGATGGCACTGTCTATCGTGAAGATCTCCCCCCCAGCAGTGAGCGCAGTGCCCCCATTGGGGGAGCCATGCCAGGGTCCAATCTGGCCAAAACGCCGCTTGCTCCGGTAGCCGATGCAGCCAGGGCTAATCTCCCCCAGCCGTCAACGACCCAGCCCACACCACTACCGGAGCCACCGCCAGTGGTTCTCCCGGCAGCGCTGCCACAACCCAGGACTACCGTGCGGATAGGAGACACCCCGGCCGGGAGCCTGTTTGCTTCCGGCAAAGACCAGCTGACCCCGGCCGCCATCAAGCAACTTAATGTGCTTGCTGATCAGTTGCGCGGCAAAAGCGGCCTCAGGATTGAAACCGTTGGGCACACGGACAATGTGGCGATCGGCAAAGGGGAGGCCGGACGCAAGTTTGGCAGCAACCAGCGCCTGTCGGAAGCCAGGGCCGCCGCCGTTGCCCGGACCCTGCAACAGGCCCTCGGGCTTCCCGATTCAGCCATTGCCACCTCAGGGAGGGGAGAAACCGAGCCGATCGCCGACAATGCAACCCCCCAGGGACGGACCCGAAACCGGCGTACCGAAATCTCCCTCTGGTATGATGACCAGGTGGCGGTTGCGGCCACTGTCGTCCCGCCGCCAATTCAGACCGTAGCTCCGGCCCCAATGAAGCCGGTGCCAGCTCCGGCCGTCAAGGCGACAGTACCGCCTTTGGCAGTGCCATCCCCCCCCAGTCCGCCTGTATCCATAGGCTGTGGCGATATCGGCCCTGCCGATCGAAACAATCTGCCATTCCGGATTACCGTGGACGGCCAGACGCTGGCAACTGACACCCTGATGCCCGAGGCAGACCGCCAGCGCTGTGTGGACGTCGCCCTGGACCGAACCGACATCGAGCTCCGCTACGATCCGCTCCAGACCAAACCGGCCCTGAATGTCTGGATTTTGACCGATGGCGTAGTACGGGGTGAACCGGTCAGCTTCGGCGCCTACAGCAACTATGGCGCCTGGCTCCAGGGAGCCGAAGTCCGGCTGTTCCGCCAGAGTGACACCATCCAGGGCTTACCTCTGGCAGTTGTGCCGATCCAATTGGACCGCCCGATGCCTTGGATCGCTCCTGCCGATGCGCCCGCTGAAATGCAATTCGTCCTGCGCGTCTATGACAAGCAGGGCCGGTTCGATGAAACGGCAGCGAAGCCGCTGCGCCTTCTGGATAAGCACCGCCCCGCTGCCGACCTAGATAAGCCGGAACGGGAAGCGCTCACAGGCTGGGGCCAGGATTCCCGGACCTTGGCGAACATCCCGGTCGCAGGGGGGACCATCACGGTCAACGGCTCTGGCATCCACCCGAATCAGACGGTGCGGGCACTGGGACAGTCCGTGCCGGTAGACCCGACCGGTCGCTTCGCCATGCGTCAGATTCTGCCGGCCGGCCCCCAAACCGTGTCGGTAGAAGTAACGGACCCGGATGGCAAAGGCACCAGGTTCAGCCGCAACCTTACCCTACCGGACCAGGATTGGTTCTATGTGGCCATTGGCGACCTCACCGTTGGCCAGAACAGTGTGAATGGGCCGGCCCAACTGGTTAATGCGGAAGCTGGCGAGTATGACGGCCGGGTTTACACAGAAGGGCGGGGCGCCTTCTATCTCAAGGGGAAGGTCAAGGGTGACTGGCTATTGACGGCCAGCGCTGATACCCGCGAGCAGCCGGTGGAGGATCTCTTCAGCAACTTCAACAACAAGGATCCGCGCTATCTGCTCCGCAATATTGATCCAAACGCCTATTACCCGGTCTACGGCGATGACAGCAGCCTGGTGGAGGATGCCCCCACCGAGGGGAAATTCTACGTCCGCCTCGAAAAGGGGGACTCCCATCTCATGTGGGGGAACTTCCAGACCTCCTGGAGCGGGACCGAGCTGCTCCAGTTCTCCCGTGGTCTCTACGGTGCCAATCTGCGCTTCCGTTCGGAGGATACCACCAAGTACGGAGAAAAACGGACCTTGGTGGACGGCTTTGCCTCACAGCCGGGGACGGTTGCCGCACGGGAGGAATTCCGCGGCACCGGCGGATCGCTCTTCTACTTGCGGCATCAGGACCTTACCCAGGGTTCGGAGCGGGTCTGGATCGAAGTCCGCGACAAGGATTCGGGACTGGTGCTCGAACGGCGGCAACTTGCCGCAGCCCAGGATTTTGATCTGAATTACCTGCAGGGGCGGGTGATGCTGCGCGAGCCACTCCCTTCAACTGCTGCCGGCGCCGGGCTGATAGCCACCTCGGCCAACTCAGGCAATCCACTTTACCTTATAGCAACTTATGAATATGCGCCAGGCCTGCTGGCGACAAAAAACATGGCCACCGGCGGGAGGGTCAGTCAATGGCTCGGTGATTTCCTGCAGTTGGGGATGACCGGCTACCATCAGGACGATGAAAGTGCTGCCCAGACTCTGGCAGGGGTTGACGGAACCATCCGCTATAGGCCAGGGACGTTCCTCCGAGGCGAAGCAGCCCAGTCAAAGGGAAGTGGCAATGGCGCGGAAGCGTCACTCGACGGCGGATTCGCTTTCAATCCGCTTGCCAGCGGCGGGGAAAAAGCCATCGCCTACCGGGTTGACGGCGCACTGGACCTGGCGGAAGTGACCAATCACGAGCAAGGGAAAATCAGCGCCTATCTGCAGAAAAAAGAGCGCGGCTTTTCAGCCCCAGGCCAGCTCTCTAGCGGGGGTGAAGCGACGGAGGAGGAGGGGGTAAAAGCAACCATCCAAATCACGGCAGGGACCGAGGCCGAAGTAAAGGGCGATCTGGCCAGGACCGACAGCTTGAGCAGGAATAACGCGGAACTGGTGGTCAGGCAGAAGCTCAGCAGCGAATGGGGAGTTAGCGCCGGACTGAGGCGGGACGAGCGGGACAACCTGCTACCAAATGCAAGCCCCACCCTTTCCCAGAACGGCGAACGCACTGACGGTCAGCTCCGGCTCGATTACAAACCGGAACAGGAAGCGCTGCCAGCCGGCGGCAAGAAGAACTGGGAGGCCTATGGCTTTCTGCAGGGGACGCTGTCGCGGACTGGTGCCCGAGAGGAAAACAACCGGGCAGGACTCGGGGGTGCCACTCAGCTGACCGACCGGCTAAAATTGCTCGGCGAACTGTCGGAAGGGAGTATGGGGCCGGGAGGGCGGCTCGGCATCGATTACCGCCTGTCTGACCGCTCCAATACCTATCTCACCTACCAGCTGGAATCCGAAAGCCCGGATGCATCCTGGCGAGGGAGCCGCGGCACCTGGGTTGGCGGGAATACCACCAAGGTAAACGATCAGCTGCGGGTTTTTGGTGAAAGCCGGCTCACCCATGGGGCTGGCCCCCAGTCTCTCACCAATGCGTTCGGCCTTGACCTGTCCCCCAACGATCGCTGGACCTACGGCGCCAAGTTCGAGTACGGCGAGTTGGCCGACCCCCTCGGCGGAGATCTGATCCGCAAGGCCCTGGGGCTTTCCACCAGCTACAAATTCGAGAAAACCAACTACCGAGGCAACCTCGAATGCCGGGATGATATGGGGAACCTGGTCGGACACCGGGTCACCTGGCTGATGCGTAACGCCCTCTCCTATCAGGCGACCAAGGAGTGGCGCCTGCTGGGCAACTTCAATTTCTCCATCTCCTCCAACAGCCAGGGGGCCTTTTACGATGGCGACTTCCACGAGATTGTTGCGGCGGCGGCTTATCGGCCGACCAGCAATGATCGCTGGAACACGCTGTTCAAGTATACCAACTTTTATAATCTCCCCTCGCCGGGCCAGCTCAACCCTTCACTGGCCGTGGCCGATTACGCCCAGAAGAGCCACGTGGTGGCGCTCGACACGATCTATGACCTCTGGCCCTGGCTTTCCGTCGGAAGCAAATACGCCCATCGCATCAGCGAACTGAAAGCCACCAAGGAAGGTGGCGACTGGTTCGACAGTAGTGCCGACCTGGTGATTTTCCGCACCGATCTGCATCTACTGAAAAAATGGGACATGGTCGGTGAGTGGCGTAATCTCTGGGCCTCCGAAGCAAAGGATAGCCGTTCTGGCGTGTTACTAGCGCTTTACCGGCACTTCCCGAAAGGTATAAAGCTGGGGGTGGGCTACAACTTCACCAATTATTCCGATGACCTGACCGACCTTTCGTATCGGAGCCAGGGATGGTTTGTCAATCTTGTGGGGACCATGTGAGAGAACGGCTGGCTGTCAGCGGAATTCCCTGTTCAATGCTGACCTACAAACAACAAAGCCCGCAGAAGCGGGCTTGTCATAAACAAATTAAAAATGAGCGGTTGAGCCATGTTCCCAGCCGGGAAGCAGAAGCTGATGGCAGGCTTACATTTTAAAAAAGAAAGTAGAATCCAAGCGCCCCGGATACGGCAACCTCCGTGTCAAAATGCACCGGATAGTCCTTACGGTCTGTCGGAGTCCAAGCAACTACAGAAGTGGAGGGAATGAGGTAAAAGTTGTCAGCGAGCTCCAGGTAGAGCGACAGTCCACCGCCGAAACTTTCATTGGTTTCCACAAAGTCGCTCCCCGTATGGATCGCGGCGAAAACGTCGCCATCAAGGCTGACTCTGGGGCTGAATTTATTCTCCGCTCCCACGATCAAGACATGGCTGTCCCCAACACCGTGGTTGCGGATGACCGCCTGATAGACCGCATAGGGGCGAAGATCCTCACCGACTCTGGTACTTGCGGCAAGGTAGGGGGCAATGTCGGTGGTGTCGGAGGTAACGGCATCATTGCTCGTATTAAATTTCACGTTTACTGCCGCGACGAGTTTGAACGCGTCATCGTTCACGAGCCTGAACTTGCCGAAGAGGCTGATATCGCCGAGTCCATCGTTAGTATGTTTGTTCGACGATGGGGGCGAGGTATGGTAGTCGAATTTCGTCCGATCGTGGAAAATTACCGGAAGGCCAACCCCCAGCTGAATCCCTTTCCCCAGGCCGCCATCGATTGAAAAGTGCCCGGTAACGTTGTGGTTAGTGGCTGTCCCGGTAAGCGGAATGGCATTATTGGTAAAATCGTAGGTTGCGTAGCTGTAGGAAATAGTGCTTAGCTGTTCGAACTGTCCCGCATCGAGGACATCGGTGATGAACAGTTTATGCTCGGCAAAGGCGGTGCCGGTGAGGAAAAATAGAACCATGAGGCTGAATGCGATACGTTTCACTGTGTGGGGACCTTTCTTCGACGGGATGATGAGACGCTCTTTTATAGGCAAGGTTGGTGGCGGATGTCAAAAGAAATGAAATGATATTCTTCTAAGGAAGGGAGATATCAATTCTTTGGTTAAGTTGGTCCTTTGGGGATGCTTTCCTTCTCCCTTCGGAAAAGCACTGCTCATGCAACCCCAAACGATAGAAAGGTTATCGCATGAGGTTGCATGATAGGTTCCACGGAATAGAAAAGGGGTTAGCCTTGATTGGCTAACCCCTTGATTTATTTGGAGGCGGCGCCCGGATTTGAACCGGGGGATAAAGGTTTTGCAGACCTCTGCCTTACCACTTGGCTACGCCGCCATTCTTTTATCCTCTGCAGCCTATACCGGCATGCAAAGGAATGTGTTTTATACATCTTTTTCCCCGCCGTGTCAACGGAGAAAAAATTGCCTATGGCACCCGCAACAGTCGCCTTCGCCGCTCCTGCCGGTAACTGGAATAAACCGGCTACAGCTGCAACCGTCCCATCAGCCAGACCAGGGCCGCTGCCAGCAGGGCGCCGGCCATCACCGGCAGGGCCAGACGCATCTCCCGTTTGACACCGGAGGGGGAGGTAAAGGGGGTACTGCCGGTGAAGTTAAGCGCAAAAAACCCCGCAACGGCCGGCAGGGCGAGGAGCAGCGCGACCGTTTCCGACCAACGCAAGCCTTCGCCATAGAAAAAATAGAGCAGCACCCCACCTGCCGCGCCGAGGATTGCCCCTTTGATGAAAAAACTCCGGGTGGGGAGCCAGGGGAGGAGCAGCGGCGCCACCACCGTCCCGACCAACAGGGCACCGGCATAGATGGCGAGCCCGGTGCCGGCGCCGACCAGGGAAAACTGCTTGCCACCAAAGCCGCCGGCGAGAAAAAACAGGGGGAGCAGATAGCGGGAGGTTTTAAGCCCACCCACCAGCTCGATCGGCACCAGCACCAGCCGCTCACCCAGGGTGAAGGTTAACTCCCGCATCGCTTCCGTGCTCTGCATGCCGTTGTCGAGGAAGGCAGGCAGGTCGGCGACCCGAAGCGTGGCATAGTGAACCGTGAAGCCGGTCCGCTGCTTGACCAAATGGGCGGCCACGCCGGGCGCGCCGAGGATCGGGAGGAGCAGCAGCCGGTGGCTCACCACCCGCCCCAGACCGGTCGCCTCGACCCGCCGGACCAGTTCATCGGTGCCGAAGGTCCCCTTCCCCGCCGCACACCAGACGTTGATGCCGTGAGTCTCCAGCACCAGCAGCCAGAGATTGCGGCCGGACAGCTCGCGGCGAACCAGGTCATAACTCATTTTGTAGTTGGCGGTTACCACTACCGGCGCATCCGGGCCAGGGAGGCCAATGGCATAGAGCCCCGACGGCACCAGATAGCGCATCCGGCCGATCCCCCAGCGCGCCTTCCAGGCGCCGAGCCGGTCCCGGTAGACCAGATTCGTAGAAATCACCGGCACCCGCCCGACCGGGGTTTCCAGCCAACGTGTGAAGCCAGGTACCCGTTCGTCGATCCCCCCACTGACCGCGGGAGTTTTCGGCCCTCAGCAGGGGGGCTCGTCTTGTTCGGAGCCAGCCGGATTCGTTCCACAGGTCTTAGTTTTAGGAGCTTCCATGCAAACCTCTTTCGTACGACATGCGACGTTGTTCGTGCTCTAAGCTGAACGCTGAGTGCTCATTGCCGCTCCAATTGCAGCCGGCCCGCCAAGTCGTCAACGAACTGCCGGGCCGCCCGGCCGGAGCGCTGGCCCTTGTAGAGCGCCCACTGCAGTGCCTGCTTGCGCAGCTCCTCGCCGGCGAGCGGCACGTTGCTCTGGGCGGCGTAATGCTCGACGATGTCCAGGTAGGTCTCCTGATTGAACGGGTAAAAACTGAGGGCGAGGCCGAACCGGTCGGCCAGGGAGAGCTTGTCCGAAAGCGCCTCTTCCGGGTGGATCTCGGCGTCGAGGTTGTCCGCCATCCGTTCCGGCATGAGGTGGCGGCGGTTGGAGGTGGCGTAGATGAGGAGGTTAGTGGGCCGCTCCTCGATGCCGCCGTCCAGCAGGGCCTTTAATTCCTGATAGGATGCATCCCCCTCGGCGAAGGAAAGGTCGTCGCAGAAGACGATGAAGCGCTGGGGAAGGCGGCGGATCTGGCCGACGATCAGCGGCAGGCTTAACAGGTCCCCCCGCTGCACCTCCACCAGGCGCAGCCCCTGGCCGGCAAAGATGCGCAGGAGCCCCTTGACGCACGACGACTTGCCGGTGCCACGCTCCCCCCAGAGAAGGACGTTATTCGCCGAATAGCCGGCCACGAACTGGGCGGTATTTCGCACCAACTCCTCCCTGGCATAATCGATCCCGACCAGGTCGGCGAGATCCACCAGATGGGGATGTTCGACCGGCAGGAACCTCCCGCCCCCCTTCCCCCGCTCCCAGCGAAAGGCGCTGTAGCGTTCGAATATTGCCGCATCCGGAGCCCCTGTCGGGCTGTTGACCTCCAGCAGGCCATCCACCCTATCCACCAACCGCTCCAGTTTGTCGATCAACCCGCCCCACTCCTCCGTCATCAGTTCCTCCCTACGTCTATTGCAGCTTCGCTTTGATCCGTTTGAACTCGGCCGATTCTGCAGGCAGCCAGCTCTTTGTCGGGAGGGTGCCGATCGCCTCCCGCACCCGCTGGATCCGTTCCGCGGTAAGGGGGTGGGAAGAGAAGAACTGGGCCAGTTGACTGGGACTCTGCTGGTGCATCGCCTCCAGTTTCTCGAAAAAGGTGATCATCCCCTGGGGATCATAACCCGCCTTGTACATGGTCTCCACCCCAAGATAATCGGCTTGGCTCTCCATTCCCCGGCTGTAGGCCATAAAGCCTGCCTTGCCGAACAGGGACGCCGCAAGCTGCGCGAGCTGGTTCTGATCCTGGCCGAGTACCAGCTGCACAATCAGCCCATAGCCGTATTGCTGGGTCAGCTGCCTGGTGCCGTGGCGAGCCACCGCATGATTGATCTCGTGGGCCATCACTCCGGCCAGCTCGGTCTCGCTCTGAGCCACCTTGATAAGGCCGGTATTGATGTAGACATGGCCGCCGGGGATGGCAAAGGCATTGACGCTGTCGTCCTTCACCACCTTGAAGGTGTAGGGAAACTCCACCACCCGCGCCCCGGTCAAAAGCCGCCGCCCCAGTCGGTCTGCGTACCCCTGCAGCTCGGGATCGGTCACCACCCGATACTGCTTTTCCACCTCCACAGCAAATTTCTCCCCCAGGGCCTGCTCCTCTTCGATGGAGATCAGGTTAAAGCCGCGGATATCGGTCTGGCTCGTGGCGCAGCCAGAGATGAGCCCGGCCAGCAGCAGTACGGGAATCAAGAAAAGTCGAAATGGCGACATGGCATAACTCCTTCCTCGCCGATTTACTTCAGCGAGCAGTCCCGCTCCCAGGCATAGTAGCCGTCCCCCTTGATCGCCCAGAACGTCTCGATCCGGTCGGCGTAATAGGCCCTGGCCGCGCACTCCTGCTCAACGCCCTGCAGAAAAGCGGCGGAGATGAGCTCACGGCTGTGGAGGAACCCGTAAAAGGCGCCGATGCCTTCCAGATAACCGGCAAGTTCCTTTATATCCGGCTCCATGGTGTTGACGATATACCAGTTGCCGGCAAACAGCCGGACCAGGCCGGGCTCCTCGGTAAAGATGTTGCGCTGCTTGACCGCCACCAGGAAATCCCGGATGAAGTAGTCCGCCCCGTGGGCCAGCCCCCCCGCTTCCAGGGGCGCAACTCCATCCGCGAGGAGCTGCCGGTGAAACTCCTGGAGGAGCTCCAGACAGAGTTGGTCCACCCGTAGCTCATCCTCAAGGGTACCCAGCTTGAACGCTTCCTTGTCTATCTGCATATCCAGTCCCCTCTATCTTTGCAAACGCGGGTCGAGGGCGTCGCGGATCCCCTCGCCGAGCAGGTTGTAAGCCAGTACCGTCAGCAGGATGGCGACCCCCGGAAACAGCGACAGCCACCAGGCAAACTCGATATATTCCTTTCCGGCAGTCAGGATATTTCCCCAGCTCGGGGTGGGGGGCTGCACGCCGATGCCGAGGAACGACAGGGCCGACTCTATGAGAATTGCCCCGCCAACGCCGAGGGTTGCCGATACCAGGATCGGCGCCATGACGTTGGGCAGAATGTGCCGCGCCATGATCCGCAGGTCCGAGGCGCCAATGGCGCGGGCGGCCAGGATATAGTCCCGTTCCCGGATGGAGAGCGTCTCCGCCCGCACCAGGCGAGCCAGTCCCATCCAGCCGGTCAGGCCGATAATGATCATGATGTACCAGATGGAAGGCTCAAGGATGGCGATCACCGCCAGGATCAGAAAGATGGTGGGAAAGCAGAGCATGATGTCGACAAAGCGCATCAGCAGACTGTCCAGCCAGCCGCCGTAGTAACCGGACAAGAGGCCGATCAGGGTGCCGATCAGGACAGCGATCCCGGCAGCGACAAAGCCGACCAAAAGGGAAATCTGCGCCCCGAAAATCACCCTGGTCAACACATCCCGCCCCAGCTCGTCGGTGCCGAACCAGTGGGAAGCGGAAGGGGGGAGCAGAACCCGGTAGGCATCGATCGCATCCGGATGGTAGGGGGTAAGATGGGGCGCCAGGATAGCCAGGATAAAGAGAAAAATGACCGCCAGGCAGCCGATCACCGCCAGTCGGTTGGTGCGGAACCGTTTCCAGAATACTTCATAAAAATATGTTTCGTGCAGGCGCATAGGGAATCCTGTCTCAGCTCTGGCCGTGGCGGATCCGGGGGTCGGCAACGGCATAACAAAGGTCGGCAAGCAGGTTGCCGAGCAGGGTGAGGACCGCGCCGATGATCAGGATCCCCATCACCAGCGGGTAGTCCCGGGCCATTACCCCTGCATAGAAGAGCTGGCCCATCCCCGGGATGCCGAAGATGGTCTCGAAGATGACGCTCCCGCCAATCAGGCCGGGCAATGAAAAGCCAAGGAGGGTAATGACGGGGAGCAGGGCGTTGCGCAGCGCGTGCCGGTAAATCACCGTACGTTCCGGCAATCCTTTGGCCCTGGCAGTCGTAATATAATCCTGACGGATCACCTCCAGCATGTTCGAGCGCATGTAGCGCGACATCCCGGCCAGGGCGCCGAAAGCCATGACTGAAACGGGGAGGAGCAGATGTTTGACCAAGTCCCAGAACCAGCGAATCCGGCTAAACCCATCGCTCCCCAGGGAATGTAGGCCGGAGACGGGGAGCCAGCCGAGTTGCACGCCGAACAGATAAATGAGGAGCAGGGCCAGCCAGAAGGTCGGTACGGCAAAGCCCAAAAAGACAAAGACCGTTATCCCCTTATCCAGAGGAGTATTGCGATGGGTGGCGGCTAACACCCCAATGGGGATGGCGAGGCCAACCTCGATCACCAGGACGATCAGATTCAACGCCAGGGTGATCGGCACCCGTTCCTTGATTTTATCCAGCACCGGCCGGTTATCCGAGGCAAAGGAGCGGCCGAAATCGAGCCGGGCCAGCCGGGCCACCCATTTCACGTATTGCACATTGAGCGGCTTGTCGAGTCCGTAGTGCTCCCGGAGTCGTTGCCGGGCCTCGGCAGAAACCTTGGGATTCATGGCAACCTGCATCTCCACCGGTTCGCCCGGCGCCAGGTGGATCACCACGAAGGTGATGAGGGTGATCCCGAGGAGGAGCGGAATCATCATCAGCAGACGTTTTAGAAGATAATACAGCATCGGTTGTCTCTCTGCACGGCGCAATTATTGGTACAGCTGTTCCTCTTTCGGCACATACCAGTGGATGAAGTTGTGCATGATGCCGGCCGGCGCCGGTTCGATGCCGCGGAACCTTGCGCTCACCGCCGGCAGGGCATCGGGAACAAAGAGGAAGGTGTAAGGCTGGTCAACGGCCAGAATCTCCTGGATCCGAAAATAGCAGCGCCGCCGCCTTTCCATGTCGAAGGTACCGCGCCCCTCCTCGATCAGCCTGTCCACCTCGTTGTTTTGATAGCCGATGAAGTTGAGCTCTTTGGGACCGGTCTTGCTCGAGTGCCAGACATCGTAGATATCCGGGTCCGGCGTGATGGTCCACCCCAGCAGCACCGCCTCGAAATTCCGCTTGTCGATGAAATTGGTTATGAACGAGGCCCACTCGATGACCCGGATCCGCATGTCGATGCCTACGTCACGCAGGCGCTGCTGAATGATCTCTGCTGCCTTCAGCCGCTCGGCATTCCCCTGATTGGTGATGACGGTAAACTGGAAAGGTCTGCCATCCCTGACCAGGATGCCGTCACGGTTTTTTTGCTGCCAGCCGGCCTCTGCCAGCAGAGCCTTGGCCCGGCCGGGGTTGTAATCGAAATCGCTGATCCGCGGATTGTATGGCCAGGTCCCCGGCTTGTAAGGACCGTGGGCTACCTGCCCCATCCCCAGCTGCACCCCGTGGACAATTTCATCCTTGTTGATGGCCGAGGTGAGCGCCTGTCGAACCCGCCGGTCGGCAAACAGCGGATTGCGCAGATTATAGCCCAAGTAGGTAAACGCAGAAGCGGGATAGCGGTATTTGTTGAAGCGCGCCTTGAACTCAGGAGTAGCGGTCTGCCGTGCGTACTGGACCGGGGTGAGCCCCATCATGTCGAGGCCGCCCGCCTTCAGCTCCATATACATGGTGGAACTGTCGGGGATAATGCGATTTACGTAGCGGCCGATTCGGGAGCGACCCTCAAAATAGTCCGGAAAAGCTTCCAGTACAATCTTTTGCCCGGCAATCCACTCTTTGAAGAGGTATGGCCCAGTCCCCACCGGATGGCGAGCCAGCTCACTTTTGGTGATCTCTTTTCCTTCCAAAAGATGGGCCGGCAGGATGTTCATCCCCCAGGAAGCAAGGGCCGGAGCGAACGGCTTGCCATAGCGGACCCGGACCGTATAGCAATCGGGAGTTTCCAGGGATTTTACCTGTTTGAAATCCTCGGCATAGGCGGTGGGGGTTTTCGGATCGATGGTCACCCGGTAGGTATAGAGCACATCACGTGCAGTGAACTCCACTCCATCATGCCATTTCACCCCGCGCCGCAGACGAAAGATGATGGTGAGGCCGTCCGGGGCAATCTCCCAGGACTTTGCCAGGTCGCCGACCAGCTTCAGCTCCTTGTCGTATTTGACCAGACCGTTATAGACCAGGCTTGCAATATCGTGGGAGGAGGTGTCGGAAGCGAGCAGGGGGATGAGGTTGGAGGCGTCGCCGATCGAACCTATTACCAGCGCATCACCGTAAGCTGGCGTTCCTGGCCCACGGCCAATGGGCTTGACCGGCCCCTGGTCGCGGTCACAGGCGACCAGGGAGAGGAGCAACAGGGCGGCAATCGGCCAGACAAGCGACCGCAACCTCATTTCTCGCCGATCTCCACCTTGATCTGCCGGATCCGCTCGCTGACGTCCTTCCGCTTCGGCTCCAGTTGCAGAACTTTACGGTATAAAGGGAGGGCTCGCCGGAATTCGCCTTTAACAAAATAGGCCTCGGCCAGGTGAAACTGGATGGTGGCGTCGTTGCCGGACAGCTTCACAGCCCGTTCGAGCTGAGTCGTGGCTTCATCATAGCGTTTCAGCTTGAAATAGACCCAGCCGAGGCTGTCAATGATGAAGCCGTCGTTGGGGCGGAGTTCTGTGGCCTTTTGCAGGTACTTCAAGGCTTCGTCGAGCTTAATGCCGAGCTCCGCATAGGTGAACCCCAGATAGTTGAGTGCCTGGGCGTCATCGGGGGTCAGTTCCACCACTTTCCTGATGTTGGCGATGGCGGCATCCTTGTTCCCCATCTTATCGTAAAGAATCCCGAGGCGGAACAGGATTTTCGGCTCATTGGGCATCTTGCTGCCAATCTCGGTCAGCGTCTTGAGGGCTTTCTCATAGGACTGCTGCGCTTCGTAGAGGTTGGCCAGGTAAAGATAGAGTTCAACCCGTTGCGGTTCTTCGACAATGGCTTCCTTGAGGAGCCTGATCCCCTTCTCCGGGTCACCTTTCTCCTTGTATAGATAGGCGATGTGGCTCAGGGCATCATAGTAGTTAAAAGCGCTCTTCGGGATCTTCCTGAACTCCTCCAGGGCCCGGTCAACGTCATTGGTCTCCTCATAGGCAGAGCCGAGATAAAAACGGATCAGATGGGCCGCCGGTTCCTCTTTCAAAATTTCCGTAAAGATCTTGATGGCCTCGGGGTAACGCTCCAGCTCCATGTAAATGAGGCCCATTTTCCGCTTCACTTCCAGGGTGCCCAAACCGCTGGTCTCCATGATCTTCAATAGCCCAAGGGCCTCCTCCAGCCGTTGCTGCTGGATATAGAGCGGCACCAGGTGCTGAACCACCATGATGTTGCTCGGGTTGTTCCTGAGCACTTCCTGATAGGTAGCAATGGCGTCGTCATACAGCCCGAGCGCCTCCTGGGATACCCCCAGGTCGATCATGGCCTGCTCGAAATCGGGCTTTAGGTCAATGGCCTTCCTGAAATAGGTCACTGCCTCCCGCTCGAGCTTCATCTGCTCGTAGGTCTTCCCCAGGTAATAGTAGCCGAGGAATGAATCGGGGTTGAGTTTGATCAATTGCTTGAGGGTATTGACCGCCTCTTCGTACTCAAACACCTTCACATAGGAGACCGCCAGGTGCAGGTAAGCTTCCTCCTTTGCGGGATCGAGCTGGACCGCTTTTTTCAGATGGGTAATGGCGTCCTTGTCCTTTTTCTGAGCCGCCAGGATAATCCCCTTCAGCATATGGGCGCCGGGGCTGTTCGGATCGTATTTCAGGGCATTGTCGCACGCTTCCAGGGCCTCGGCAAAGCGGTTCATCTTGAGATAGACATCCGCCAGGGAAGTGAGGAGGAAGGGTGATTTCGGATCCTCACTGAGCGCCCCCTGCAACAGCGGCAGCGCCCCTTCCAGGTCACCTTCTACCAGGCGGAGCCTGGCGAGAGAATAGAGATACATGGCGCGGGAAGCGGCCACATCAAGCGCCGATTTGGCGGGAGACTTGACGGGTGGACGCTTGCTCCAGAGCCCACCTGAAACGGCGCACGGCAACAGTAAAACAGCGGAGAGGACAACAAGGATGGGTCTCAGGTTCATGGCATCACCGGCATATCTAGAGAGGTCTCCGCTGGCAAATATTGCCTCGGCGGGGCGACACCCATGACAGATCAGGGCATCGCGGGAGAAAGAGACGACGCTTAAGAAATGGCGCGCCCCTTAATAGAAAAAAACTAACACAAATCAAAACAGCCGTCAAACAAATATCAGACAATAAAAACGCTGCTCTGCCTTGCGTAAATCCACGCGTATGATACATTTTCCCCATAAATCACCGTTTAAGGAATGACCCATGGAGCAGCGGCTCGTCAAATCACTGCTGAAGAGCACGGCATACCCGGAACCAACCAGCACGGTCGCTCTGTTGCAGACCCATGTTTCCTACCTGTTTCTCACCGACAGCTTCGTCTATAAAGTTAAAAAGCCGGTGGATTTCGGCTTTCTGAACTTCAGCACCCTGGACCGCCGCCTTTTCTACTGCGAAGAGGAAGTAAGGCTGAATAGTCGGCTCTGCCCGGAGATCTATCTGGGGGTGGTGGCGGTGCGGGAAGCGGTAAACGAGGCTGCATTCTTCGGTGATGGCAAACTGGTCGATTACGCGGTAAAGATGAAACGGCTGCCGGAAGAGCGGATGCTTTCGAGGCTTTTGGCGGAAAACCGGGTTACGGCCACCGACCTGCAACGGATTGGGCGAACCGTGGCCGAGTTTCACCTGAAAGCCGACCACAATAGCGAAATCGACAACTACGGCAGTATCGAGGCGATCCGGCGGAACTGGGAAGAAAATTTCCAGCAGGTGGCCGCCAACCCTGAGCTAAACCTGACCGAATCAGACCTGGCGATGCTCCGGGCATGGGCCTCCGACTTTTTACTGCGCCAGCAGCCCCTGTTTGCCCGACGGGTGGCCGGGGGGTTCATCCGCGACTGCGATGGCGACCTGCATGCCGACAACATTTGCCTGACCGAGCGGATCTGCATCTTTGACTGCATCGAGTTCAACGAGCGCTTCCGTTACTCCGACACCGCCGCCGACATCGCGTTTCTTCTGATGGATCTTGATTTCCACCAAAAGGCCCCCCTGGCGGAGGCTTTTCTTCATGAATACATCCAGGTTACCGGCGACCGGGAGGTTGTGCAGTTGCTCGATTTTTACAAGGTCTACCGGGCGGTTGTCCGGGGCAAGGTGGAAAGCTTCAGACTCCATGACCCAAGCTGCAGTGCCGAAGAACGGCAAGCAGCCAAGGAGAGGGCCAGCCGCTATTTTCGCCTCGCCAGGGGCTATCTCCTCCGCCAGCACCTCCCCCCCAGCCTAATTATCACCTGTGGCCTGATGGGGAGCGGCAAAAGCACCATTGCCACTGAACTAGCCTTTGAACTGGGTCTGGCCATTGCCAGTTCCGACCTGGTACGGAAAGAACTGGCGGCCCTACCGCCGACCGCTCATGAACGGTTGGAATATGCCGAGGGGATCTATACCCCCGCTTACAACCAAGCTACTTATGAAAAGCTGCTAGCGCAGGCAGAAACAGCCCTGCGGAGGGGGCAGAGCATCATCATCGATGCCACCTTCCGCAGACAAACCGATCGCACCCGTTTTCGGCAACTTGCGGAACGGCTGCAGGTCCCTTTTTACATCATCCAGACCGGCTGTCCCGAACAGCTGGTCAAAGAACGCCTGGAGGCCCGCCAGCAGAATCCGGCAGAAGTTTCTGACGGCCGCTGGGAGCTGTTTTACCGGCAGCAAGCGGAATTCGTGCCCCCCACGGCCGCCGAGGGGCGATACATTTTTATCGACACCAGCACGTCAATCGGCGATAATCTCGGGGTGATACGCAGGTTTCTGGGGGTACTGGACCATGTGGCCTAAACTGAAACTCGTCCTGTTACGACGGCTCCGCCTCAAAGAATCATGGGTAATATTCTTCATCCTCGGCATCATCATGATGAATTACCCGTTTCTTCACATCTTCAATAAACCGCAGCTGCTACTGCAGATGCCCCTCCTTTATCTTTATTTTAACGTCGGCTGGCTGGTCTCCATTGTCGTAATCTACCTCTTCACCAGAGCCCTCGACCTCCCGGACGAGGAAAATGATCAAGGGGAACGTCGATAATGCTCAGTATGCCGCTGGTCGCAGGAGTTTCCTTCCTCTACATTGCATTCCTGTTCCTGATCGCCTTCTATGCGGACCGGAAGCGCGAACAGGGGAAGAGCATCATCGCTAATCCCTACATCTATTCGCTCTCCATCGCCGTCTACCTGACCTCCTGGACTTTTTACGGCAGCGTCGGCAGGGCAGCCACCTCCGGCCTCGATTTCATCCTGATCTATCTTGGTCCCTCCCTGGCCGCTTTCTCCTGGTGGTTTCTGCTGCGCAAGATCGTCCGGATTGCCAAAGGCAATAACATCACCTCCATCGCCGATTTCATCAGCTCACGTTATGGCAAATCCCAGTGGCTGGGGGCACTGATCACCATCGTCGCCATGGTCGGCATCATGCCGTACATCGCGTTGCAGCTGAAAGCGGTCTCCACCACCTTCCGGATCATCTGTGGGGTGACCCATATCCAGCTTCCTTGGCTGTTCGCCAACTTGCACCCGGGATTTTTGACTGCCCTCATCCTCAGCACCTTCGGGGTCGTTTTCGGCGCCAGACGCCTGGTGGCCTCCGAGCGCCATGAGGGGCTGGTGGCAGCCATTGCCGTCGAATCGATCGTGAAACTGGGAGCGTTCATGATCGTCGGCGTCTTTGTCAGCTACTTCATGTTCGATGGCTTTGCCGACATCTTTTCCCGCATGCAGCAGCAGAACCCGGTGCTGCTTGACCGGTTAACCACCTTCGGCGGGCCGGGAGAAGCCTCCTATGCCAGCCTGCTCAGCACGCTGCTCCTCTCCATGGGCGCGATCATGCTGCTGCCACGCCAGTTCCACATCATGGCCATCGAAAATTCCGGCGAAGAGCATATTAAAAAGGCCATGTGGCTCTTCCCGCTGTACATGTTCCTGATCAACATTTTTGTCATGCCGATCGCGCTGGGGGGAATACTCTCTACCGGCGGAGCGGCCGGTGCTGACTACTTCGTGCTGACCCTGCCGCTGAATAGCGGCCACCCCTGGCTGGCGCTGCTGGCCTTTCTTGGCGGCTTCTCCGCTGCGGCCGGGATGGTGATGGTCGCCTCAGTCGCAATTTCCACCATGTTTCTCAATCATCTGCTGATGCCGATTGTTGTCAAGTTGAAACCACGCGGCTGGTTTCCGCTGATGCTGATCAATCTAAAACGCTCCGGCATCTTTCTGATCGTTTTCCTCGGTTACCTCTATCTCCAAATCGTCGGAGAAACCTACATGCTGGTCGATATCGGCTTGATCTCCTTTGCGGCGGTAGCCCAGTTCGGCCCGGCCCTTATCGGAGGGCTCTACTGGCACAGGGGAAACAAGGCGGGCGCT
>JANXYN010000138.1 GCA_025356035.1 Geobacteraceae bacterium | reverse complement strand
CGCTTCTTCATCCCGCCGGACAGCTCGGCCGGATAGAGGTCCAAGATATCGCTGAGGCCGACGAAGCTGAGCTTCTCAATCACACGCCGCTCGACCTCCTGTTCCGGGAGCTTCCCCTCCTCCAGCATCCGGTAGCCGACGTTTTCGCCGACGGTCATGGAGTCGAACAGCGCTCCCCCCTGGAAGACGATGGCAATCATCCTGCGGACCGTGCGCAAATCTGTTTCGGAGATCCCCTGCATTGGCGTGCCGTCGATGGTGATCCGCCCGGAATCCGGCTGGATCAGGCCGAGCAGCAGCCGGAGGATGGTGGTCTTTCCCGCGCCGGAAACGCCGAGGATGGTCCGGTTGACCCCTGGCTCCAGCGAGAGATCGAAATCTTCAAGAATCTTGCGTCCCCAAACGGAGTAGCAGACCTTTTCCATGCGGATGCCAGCGGGTGATGACAATTTCATTCGCTCCTTCAGCCTTCAGCCTTTAGCCTGGTTGTTATTGTCTGAACACCACAAACAGTTTGGTCATGAAGAAATCGGCTGCCAGGATCATCACCGAGGATACGACCACTGCCTGCTTTGAGGATTTCCCCACTCCTTCTGCCCCGCCGCTGGTGTTAAGCCCCACGTAACAGCCGGTCATGGCGACGATGAAGCCGAACACCACCGGCTTTGCTACCCCTTCGATGAAGTCCTGGAAAAAAATGAACTGGCCAAACGAGCTCCAGTACATGGTGGCGTTGATATGGTAGCCAGTCGCTATCATGAACCCCCCGAGCATCGCCACGGTGTCGGCAACAATCGTCAGCAACGGCATGGCAATAAGCGTCGCCTTGAGCCTTGGAGTGACCAGCCGCTTGACGATATCGGTCCCTTCCACCGCCATGGCGTCGACCTGTTCGGTGACCACCATGGTGCCGAGCTCGGCGGTAATGGCTGACCCGACTCGGCCGGCTACCATCAGGGCGGAGAGGACTGGCCCCAGTTCTTTAATCATGGAGACCGCCAACATTCCCCCGACATAGCTGGTGGCGGCGAAGGGTTTGAGCTGGATGAGAGCCTGCAGCGCCATCACCATGCCGGAGAAGAGACCGGTCAGGATGATGATGAACAAGGAACCGACGCCGATCTTGTCGAGCTGGGTGACGAATTCCCGGTAATAGAAAGGGGGATGGAAGATCTGGACAACGGCGCGCCAGGCCAGGGTGAAATAGGCCTGGATCTCGAAGAAGAACTTTTTGAGGGTGTTTGCGATAACTCTTGTGGGCATAGATTTATGGCACCTGTCGGGGCAGGGTTACCCGCCCTGGATGCTGCTGTTAGATAAGGGGCGGAAAGACCATGCCGCTATAATTCACTGCAACGCTATGCTGATTGCCTCGCGGACGTCATCGACAAAGATGAACTCCAGCTCCTGCTTGACGTTGTCCGGGATATCTTCCATGTCTTCCCGGTTGCGGGCCGGCACCACCACCTTTTTCACTCCGGCGCGGCGGGCGGCGAGAGCCTTTTCCTTGAGGCCGCCAATAGGGAGAACCCGGCCGGTCAGGCTGATTTCACCGGTCATAGCCACATCACGGTGGGCCGGCCGCCCGGTGAGGAGTGAAACCACTGCCGTGACCATGGTGATTCCTGCCGAAGGGCCGTCCTTTGGGATTGCTCCCGCCGGCACGTGGATATGGATATCCATTTTCTCGAAGTTTTCTTCCGGGATGTTCCAGTCGGCGCTGTTGGCCCGCACGAAGGAAAGGGCAGCCCGCGCCGATTCGCGCATGACTTCCCCCAAAGAGCCGGTCAGGATCAGCTCACGTTTGCCTGCCATCTTGGTCGCCTCGACAAAGATGATGTCCCCGCCGGTCTCGGTCCAGGCCAGGCCGGTTACCACCCCCACCCGGTCCTGTTCGGCGGCCACCTCGTCGAAAAACTTGCGGGGGCCGAGGAATTCCTCGACGGTCTCACTGCTGATGGTCTGGCGGGGTGGCTTCTGCTGGGTGATTTCCTTGGCCACCTTGCGGCAGACCGATGCGATATTGCGCTGCAGGTTACGCACCCCCGCCTCCCGCGTGTAGTCCCGGATGATCCGGAGGATGGCCGGCTCCTCGAAGGCAGGGGGGGTGGCGGCCAGGCCGTTCTCCTCGATTTCCCGGGGGATGAGGAAGCGCGCGGCGATCTGCTGCTTCTCCTCGTCGGTGTAACCGGCCAGGCCGATTACCTCCATCCGGTCCTTGAGCGGTGCCGGGATCGGGTCGAGGAGGTTGGCGGTGGTGATGAACATCACCCGCGACAGGTCGAAGGGGACGTCCAGGTAGTGGTCGGTGAAGGAGAAATTCTGCTCCGGGTCGAGCACCTCCAAAAGGGCGCTGGCCGGGTCGCCGCGAAAATCGAGGCCGATCTTGTCCACCTCGTCGAGCATGAACACCGGGTTGTTGGCGCCGGCCCGGTAGATTTCCTGGATGATCCGGCCGGGGAGCGCGCCGATGTAGGTGCGGCGGTGGCCGCGGATCTCCGCTTCGTCGCGCATGCCGCCGAGGGAGATACGGATGAACTTGCGGCCGAGGGCCCGGGCGATGGATTTTCCCAGGCTGGTCTTGCCGACGCCGGGGGGGCCCACGAAGCAGAGGATTGGCCCCTTCATCTTCTCCTTGAGGGAGCGGACCGCAAGATACTCGAGGATGCGATCCTTGACCTTTTTCAGGTCGTAGTGGTCCTCGTTGAGCACCTCTTCGGCATTTCTGATGTCATGGTTGTCGGGGGTGGATACCTGCCAAGGCATGCCGGCCAGGTAATCAAGGTAGGTCCGGGAAACGATGTATTCCGGGGAAGAGGGGGTGATCTTCTCCAGCCGCTTTAGCTCCTTTTCGGCGATCTTCTGCACCTCTGGCGGCAGGGCGGCCTCCTCGATCTTCTTCCGCAGCTCGTTCAACTCGGCGATTCTTGAATCGTCCTCGCCGAGCTCTTCCTGGATCTGCTTCATCTGCTCCCGGAGCAGGTATTCCTTCTGGGTCTTGCCGACCTTTCTGGAGACCTCCGCGGCAACTTCACCCTTGACCTGCAGGCGCTGCACCTCGCCGGTCAGATGCACGTAGACTTTTTTCAGGCGGTCCAGCGGGTCGACGGTTTCCAGCAAGTCTTGCAGTTCTTCCGCGGGGAGGTTGACATAGAGCGCCACCAGATCCGACAGGCGCGCCGGGTTATCGATGTAATCGATCATCTTCATCACATCGTCGGGGAGCGGCCGGCCGAAGGAAAGGGCCATTTTCAGGAGCGCCACCAGGCTTTGTACCAAGGCTTCCGTGACCATCGACTTTTCGACGAACTCGCGGATCAGCTCCACATTGGCCAGGGCAAACGGGACCTCCTGGACGAGCAGCTTCAGCCTGACCCGGCTGATTCCCTCAAGGACTACCTTGCCGCCGCCCTCTGGCAACCGGGTGAACTGGTTGATCCGACAGACGGTGCCGATTTCGTGGAGTGATCCCAGCAGGTCGCCGGCCGGCTCCTGTTTCATTTTGACTAGCGCCACCAGGTCCTGGTAATGGGCTGCCTCTTCGAAAACCGCCAGCTCCGACTGCTTGAGGAACAGGGGGAATACCATGTAGGGAAACGCCACCAGCTCCCGGAGCGGGAAGAGGGGGAGGACATCGGGGATATGGACAGTGGTTGCATCGGCCATAATTGAGTCCTTGAAAACGCGGTAACGGCTTCATCACGGGGGCACGGAGTGCAAGGAGAAAGGCGAAAACCTAACTCACAGGGATATTCAGGATATTCAGGATAAAAAGCAAGCTCTTTGTCGTTAACTACGCATTTAATACTGAATATCCCTGCAAAAAAGAGCCCTTGTCTCGCCTTAGAGCGTTATTGGTCGACTTTCGGGTATTCCAATTATAACAGTTAACATGTTGCTTGCCAGCAAATGGTTACCGATTTGCCGCTCATGGCGTGCCGGTCTGGATATTTTCCCACTCCGCATAGTGTTTGGCGATGGTGACGGTCAGGGCCGCGTGCTCCTCGCCGCCGATACGGGCGGCGTCCGGGTCTTTGAAAAAGTCGGGAGCGGCCATCCGGCCTTCCAGCTCTGCCAGCTTTGCTTCATCGGTGGCGATCTGCGCCTCTAACTCCGCAAGCCTTTTCAGGCGGGCCTTATCTTCGCGTTGTCGGAGTTTATCGTCCTCCCGCTGCTGCTGGCGATCCTCTTTGGATGCGGGGACCGGGGACCGGGGACCGGCGACCGGGGTTAAAACCTGATTCACAGCACCCGACTTCTCCGCTTTTTTCGCCAGGTAATACTCGTAATCGCCATGGTAGGAAGCGATTTTGCCCCCCTCCACCTCCACCACTCGGCTGGCGAGGCCGTCGATGAAGTACCGATCGTGGGAGACGAACACAACCGTGCCGCTAAAGGATTTCAAGGCTTCCAGCAGCACTTCCTTGCTGTAAAGGTCCAAGTGGTTGGTCGGTTCGTCCATCAACAGGAGGTTGGATGGCTTCAGCAGCATCTTGGCCAGGGCCAGCCGGTTGCGCTCGCCGCCGGAGAGGACCCCGACCTTTTTATGGATGTCGTCGCCGGAAAAGAGAAAGGCGCCGAGGATGTCGCGCAGCTGGGGCACCATGTCGTAGGGGGAATCCGCCATCAGCTCGTCATAGGCGCTGCGGCTCCCTTCAAGGGCCTGGGCCTGGTCCTGGGCAAAGTAGTCGAGTGTCACGTTGTGTCCGACGACCCGTTCCCCGCTCTGGAATTCCCCCTTCGCCAGCACCCGCATCAGTGTGGATTTGCCGGCGCCGTTGTGTCCCACCAGGGCCAGTCGTTCCCCCTTCTCGATGGTGAGGTCGATGCTGTCGAGGACCTTCTTCGGCCCGTAGGCCCTGGTCAAACCGCGCAACTCCATGACGGTCCGGCCGCTCTTGGGCGGGTCGGGAAAGTTGAAGCGGATCCGTTTCCGCTCCGGCGGCAGGCAGATCCGCTCGACCTTTTCCAGCTGCTTGATCCGCGACTGAACCAGGGCTGCCTTGTCCGCCTTGTAGCGGAAGCGGCGGATAAAGTCTTCCATCTTCTCGATTTCTTCATCTTGGCGCCGCTTTGCCTCCCGGAGCGCGGCAACCCGTTCTTCCCGCAGGATCAGATAGCGGCTGTAATTACAGTGATAATCGGTGAGGGTATGGTTCCAGACCTCGGTGATGCGCTGGCAGACCTGGTCGAGGAAGAAGCGGTCATGGGCGACCAGGATCACCGAATAGGGGTAGCTCTGCAGGTACCCCTCCAGCCAGTTGCGCGCCTCGATGTCGAGGTGGTTGGTCGGTTCGTCCAGAAGGAGGACATTCGGCTTCTGCAGCAGCAGCTTGGCCAGGGCGATTCGCATCTGCCAGCCGCCGGAAAACTCGCCACACTCCTTTTCCCACTCATGGGGGGAGAAGCCGAGGCCGGCGAGGACGTTGCCCACTTCCGACTCCATGCTGTATCCCCCCTTCAGGCGGAACTCCTCCTGCAGGTGACCGAAACGGTCGAGGAGCTCGGCATGACCGGGGTCGTCATGGGGAACGGTCTCCAGTTTGCCGGTCAGCGCCTTGATTTCCCGCTCGATACCCTGCAGCTCGGTCAGGGCGGTCATTACCTCGGCGAAGAGGGGCCGTCCCTTGGCGACGATGCCGTCCTGGGGGAGGTAGCCGACGGTTCCCCCCTTGGCAAATTGCAGCTCGCCGGCGGAGTGCTCAACCTCACCGGCAATGATCCGGAGCAGCGTGGATTTGCCCGCGCCGTTGTCACCCACCAGGCCGACCCGCTCCCCCTTTTTCAGATGCCAGTTGATCCCGGTGAACAGAGGCTTGCCGGCGAAGTCTTTGGACAGGTTTTGCAGATGCAGCATTGGGGTCCTTATAAAAACAGGCTGAAGGCTGAAGGCCGAAGGGATAAGCCCACATCTCGTGCCTAGTCTGGGATGGGAATCAATAAACATGAGTCGTACAACTCGACTATTTTAGGGGAAGGGACCCGCCTTTGTCAAACTTTTGCGCTGCCGAGCCGCGACCTTACCGTTTTTTCATGTGCATTAGCGGAAAACTCTGCTATACTTCCAACGGTTTATCTGCGCACAGTGAGCCCCGCCACGGGGCTGAAAATACCAGGCCGGTTGTGATGGCCCGAATTTGGCCGCATGGGAACATTCCTGCGCTGGCCGTAAAATTTCCCCAACTGGGGTGAAAGGATTTAATGCTTATGGCAAAAAAAATGTTGATTAACGCCCTGCATCCGGAGGAGGCACGGGTCGCCATCGTTGAGGATGGCATCCTTGTCGAGCTGGATATCGAAACGGCGGGGCACGAGCAGACCCGCAGCAATGTCTACAAGGGGGTGGTGGTCCGGGTTGAACCGGCACTGCAGGCTGCCTTTGTCGACATCGGACTGAAGAAGCTCGGCTTTCTGCAGATGGGGGAGATTCATCCTGACTACTGGCAGTGGCGCGACGATGTCGCCGAGGATCAGCGGCACCGCCGCCCCCGCATCCAGGAGATCCTGCGCCGCAACCAGGAGCTGATTGTCCAGGTGGAGAAGGGGGAGCGCGACACCAAAGGGGCTGCTCTCACCACCTACCTGTCGCTGCCGGGGCGCTACATGGTCCTCATGCCGGCGAGCGATTCCGCCGGCATCTCCCGCAAGGTGGAGAGCGATGCCGAGCGGAAGAAGCTGAAGGAGCTGGTGGGGGAGTTGACGATCCCCGAGGGGATCGGCTACATCCTGCGGACCGAGGCAGTCGGCCGGACCAAGCGGGAGTTGACCAAGGACCTCCAGTACCTGCTGAAGCTCTATAAGGAGATCCTCGACAAGGGGAAAAAGACCAAGGCGCCGGCCCTCATCTACCAGGAGTCGGACCTGGTGATCCGTACCATCCGCGACTACTTCAACAGCGATATCGACGAGGTGCTGGTCGACAGTCCCGAGGTCTATGAGCAGGCGCGAACCTTTCTCAAGGGGATCATGCCCAAGTACGAGAAGCTGGTGAAGCTCCACCAGGAAAAGCGGCCGATCTTCTCCAGGTATCAGCTGGAGGAGCAGATCGACCTGATCTACGAGAAAAAGGTGCCGCTCAAGTCGGGGGGGTCGATCTTCATCGAGCCGACCGAGGCGCTGGTCTCCATCGACGTCAACTCCGGCAAGTCCACCGGTGAGCGGGGGGTGGAGGATACCGCGTTCAAGACCAATATGGAAGCGGCCGAGGAAGCGGCGCGACAGCTGAGGCTCCGGGACCTGGGCGGGTTGATCGTGCTCGATTTCATCGACATGCGCGACAAGAAACATAAATCCGAGGTGGAAAAGGCCCTGAAGAACGCCCTCAAGGCCGACAAGGCCCGGGTGACGGTGGACCGGATCTCCCAGTTCGGGATGCTGGAGATGTCCCGCCAGCGGATCAAGCCGACCATCGAGCATGCAAGCTACCTGGAATGCCCCCACTGCAGTGGCAAGGGGAAGGTCAAGTCGGTGGAGGCAATGGCCCTCTCTTTCCTGCGCAAGGTCCATGCTGCCGCCTCCAAGGGGACGGTGTCGGAGGTGCTCGGCAGTTTGCCGCTGGAAGTGGCCTACTACCTCCTCAACCGGAAGAAGCAGGAGCTGGCCCAGATCGAGACCGACTACGACATCGAGGTGACGGTCAAGGGGAAACCTTCCTTCACCATGAACCAGATGGAGGTGGAACTACTCCGCCGGGAAAAGGCTGCGCATCCGGAAGGCGCTGCGGAACATGCAATTGAGCCCCATGAGGAAAAGCGGGTAGCTCCCCGTGCCCCGGTGGCAAAGGAAATTGCCGAGCCCACCGCCGCCACCACCACCGAGCCGGCGAGCTCTGGCAAGAAGCGGAAACGGAGGCGCGGGAAGAAAAAGGGGCATGGAGCGGAAGCGCCTCTTGAAGAGCTGATTGGTGGCGAAGAAGCAGCAGAAGCCGAAGAAGTTGAGGCGGCAGCTGAGCATGCAGCCGAAGAAGTCCATGGCGAAGGGGTGCCGGATGAGCAGCGGAAAAAAAGGCGGCGGCGGAGACGGCGCGGCAAGAAGCCCCAGCTGGAAGGCGGGCAGTTGCCGGTCGAGGGCGCGGCACAGCCAGCGCCGGAGCAATCTCAGGCGCATCCTGCCGATGTTCCGGTAAGCGCGGACGCTCCCCTGGAAAAGGGGAAAAAACCGCGCCGGCAGCGGAAGAAAAAGCCGGCAGGGACCATGGAAGCGTCCGTGGCCCCAGTTGCAAGCGTAGCGGAGCAGATACCGACCGAGGCTGCGCCGAAGAAGGGGGGAAGGGGCGGGGCGAAAAAGGCTGCCCCTGCCGAAGGTGCCACCCCAGTGACAGAACCGGTAACCGCCGGGGACCAGGCGGAAAAACCGAAACGGCCCCGGGCGCCGCGGAAGAAGAAAGAAGCAGCGCCGGCCGAGTAATGGCGGGAAGATACGGAGGGGCGATCGGCGAATCGCCCCTTCTTTTATATCAACAAGGGGCTACGCGGCAAAACCTGATAATCATCTTACAGGGACAGTATGAATCGTTCAACCACCACACCGATGCCGCAAGGAGGAAGCGATTTTGAAGCGATCCCTGCCCAATTTCTGTTTTTCGAATTGGACAAGGAGGCCGTGGCTCATTTGAGTCATAACACCAAGCCGCCGCACCGCCATTCATATCAGGAAATCATCTGGGTCCGGCAAGGGTCGGCGGAGCATCTGCTGGATGGAGATATCGTCGAATTCCCGGCCCAGACGCTTCTTATCATCCCCAAAGGGCGCATCCACCGCTTTGTTCCGGCTCCGGACCTGCTGGGGTGTGTCATCAGGTTCAGGGAAGAATTTCTGCCGGACCCCTCACATCTGCTCTTCTCCCAGTTCACCGGGCATACGGCCCTGCAGCTGACACAGGAACAGGCTGCCGGCATCGAAGCGTATTTTTCACTGCTCCGCTGCGAGTTCAAGCATGCCGACCCCTATCACCTGCCGGCGCTCAGGCACCTGCTCGCCGCATTTATCGCAAAGCTGGAAGAACTGCGTCTGCTCCATTCCCGGATGATGCCCCAGGATTTTACGCGGACCCTGGGCATCTGGAACCGTTTCAATACACTCATCGAGCAAAAGTTCAAAACCGAGCATGCCGTAAGTTTCTATGCGGCAGAGCTGGGCCTTTCGCCGCGCAAGCTGGGAGACGTGGTCAAGCTCTACACCGGCAAATACGTTTCCGAAGTTATCGATGAACGGCTGATCGCGGAAGCAAAAAGACGCATCCTCTTCTCCAACCTTACCATCAAGGAGATCGCTTTTGAGCTCGGCTTTGAGGAGCACTCCTACTTCTCGAAAGTCTTCAAAAAATTTACCGGCAAAACCCCTTCCGACTTCAAGCCAAACAACACCCCTGCATAAAAGTACCAGCCTTTTTCATGTAGTTGTTACCACACCCCCCTAAAATTGGGCTATAGTAAATTCAAACAAGACAAACATTGTCTTGTTTGATGCACGTTATTGTAACTCTACCGGTTCAGACGGGGGCTGTCCCGTAAGACCACACACCAACCAAGGAAAGGAACCACAGACCATGAAAAACCTGATCAGCATTATCGCAATCTGCTCGACCCTGGCGCTGCCGGCGCTTGCATCGGCCACCACCTGGAACATCGACCCGGACCATTCAAACGTAGGCTTCAAGGTTAAACACCTGATGGTGTCAAACGTGAGGGGTACCTTCGATAAGTACACCGGGGTAGTTGAAATTGACGACAAGGACATCAGTAAATCGAAGGTCAACGTGAACATTGCCACCCCCTCGATCAATACCGGGGTCCAAAAACGGGACGAGCACCTCAGAAGTGCGGATTTTTTCGATGTCGTCAAGTACCCGACCATGACGTTCGTCTCCAGAAAAGTCAGCCAGGCAGGTAACGGGGCACTGAAAGTAACGGGGGATCTGACTATCCATGGCATAACCAAAGAGGTGGTGCTGGACGTGGAGCAGCTCTCCAAAGAGAGTAAAGACCCCTGGGGCAATCTGCGACGCGGGACCTCGGCAAGCACCAGGATCAGCCGTGCAGACTTCGGTCTTACCTGGAACAAGGCACTGGAAACAGGTGGCGTGGTTGTGGGTGATGAGATCACCATTACCCTGGAGATTGAAATGATCAAAGCCCAAACCAACTAGTTTTCATCTGGAAACGGTCTTTTTCCGACCTGGCTTTGTCAATCTGCGGGCTTGCTTGTGCGGCGCACTGGTGTACGCCTCCGCGCAATCCCTTGATTTCCTTGCCATGACGAAAAAATCCTCGTCTCCGAATTGAAAACGTAGCCAGTGTCCATCCGAGTTTCCGGATGGACACCAACTAGAGCCAGGGGAGGGAGCAATGACAGAACTGATGCCGACGCTTTTCATCGGCCACGGCAACCCGTTGAACGCCATATCGAGGAACGCCTATACTGACGGCTGGGCGTCCATCGGCACATCCATTCCCCGCCCCCGGGCAGTGCTTGCCGTATCTGCTCATTGGTACATTCCTGGGTGCGCGGTGACGGCCAACCCCGTCCCGCGCACCATCCACGATTTTGGCGGATTTCCCCAAGAGCTGTTTGAGGTGAAATATCCCGCCCCCGGCAGTCCGGAGCTTGCCCGGCGCATCAAAGCGCTTCTCTCCCCGGTTTCAGTGGCACTCGAAGAAAGCTGGGGGCTCGATCACGGCACCTGGTCGGTGCTGACCCATATCTTTCCGCGCGCCGACATTCCCGTAGTGCAACTGAGCATCGACGCAAGGCAACCACCCGCGTTCCACTACGAATTGGGGAAACGGCTCATGCCGCTGCGGGAAGAAGGGATTCTGATCATCGGCAGCGGCAATCTCGTTCATAATCTCCACTCCTATGCCTGGGGAAACGAGGGAGTTGCTCCCTTCGACTGGGCGGTGCGGTTCGAGGACCGGGTGCGGGAGTTGCTGCTCAACGGCGACGATGCCCAGGTTGTCGCCTACCAGGAGCTCGGCCGTGACGCGATGCTCGCAGTCCCGACGCCGGATCATTACCTGCCGCTACTCTATATACTAGGCCTGCGCAGGGAAAAGGAACAGATCAGTTTCCCGGTGCAGGGAGTCGATGGCGGCTCGATCTCCATGCTTGCCGTCCGGATAGGTTGACCACGCAAGCTTCACGGCTGACTTATCCCAAAAAGATCTGCAGAAATTGACCTGACCCGGCTTTACCCCCCTGCTCGCTCTACTCAGCTTAAAACCCGACGTAACCATCGGAATTCCACGGACTCGTTACCGTTTGGCGGCCACCTCCCCGGACGAGCCCCCCTCCACACTCCTGTATGATACATCCCAAGATTCCCGAAATGGGCAAAAAAGTAATTAAATATTTGCCGTGGCGAGCCGATGTGAATACTACTGTAATGAATATCGGCAACATGGAGAAGGAGGAGAGCAATGAAAGGCATTCGCGATGAAAAGCTGAAACGCGCCCTGGAACGCGGGATTGTCATGCTGTTGCTGGTAGTGTCATCCCTGGTGGCGGTGACCACGGCCCAGGCAGCCACCCAGCTGGTGGTGGGGAACCCCATCCGCATCTCCGTCGCTGACAATGGGAGTCCCGCCATCAGTGTCAAGCATCCGACAACCGGCGTTTATACCATTCAGTATTTCTATGGCATAGACGCCCCCAGTGCGGACTGGGGAAGTGTCATCTGGCTTGCTGGCACCGACACCAACTACAAATATGCAATGCATAGCGGGATTGGTGGCGTGCCTCTCACGCCGATTTCCAATATCACAACAGTGGACGGAGCAACCTCCACCATTACGACGGTGGTTGACCTGGGGAGTACCGGCATCCGGGTCACCCAGAAGTTCATCTACACCGAGGGGGACCGGTTTGTCAGCAAGGAGTGGTACCTGGCAAATACTGGCGGTACCACCTACAATGACCTCCGCTTTTTCCATGGCGGTGACAGCTTTTTCGGCGGTGAAGACTCGGCCTACTCCTTTTATGATGCGGCAAACAGCATGGTCTATCTGAGAAACGACAATTACACCGACTGGGGGATCATGGGCTTTTATGCCAATCCTGCCACCCCGGCCAGCCACTATTATTCAGGACAGTATGGTAACGGGCTTACACAGGCGGGGACAAACGCCCTTCTGAATGACACGGTGGATGGGTCCTATCGGGATGCCGGCTACCAGCTGCAGTGGAACCGTGCATTGCTGGCACCTGGCGACACCTGGACCATCCTCGCGTCCGAGGTCTGGTCGCTCCCCGGGGCCATTCAGGTTATTGCCCCTGTTGGGCAGAATGTTTCTGCCGGCGGGACCGCCGAACTCTCCTTTACCGTGCAGAACCTGGCGGCAGCCCAGGTTAACGTCACCCTTTCCGCATCGGATACGGCAGGTTGGGGCGCTGTCATCCAGGGGAGCACAACCGCCACCATTGCCGCCAATGGCAATATAAGCGTTCCTGTGCGGGTGAGCGTAGCGGGTGGGGCAACGGCAGGCCAGACGAGCAGTGTGACCCTCACGGCAGATGATGGCATAACGCCCAAATCCGTTTCGGCATTGTTAACCGTGGTGAGTGTCAACCTCAACCTCAGCAGCGACCCGGTCGCCTTTGGCTCCATTATCACCGGCAACAGCACAAGTCAGACGGTAACCATTACCAATAGCGGAGCCACAGCGGTGACGTTTGGCAATGTCGGCGGAAGCAACCCGCTGGCGGCTCCGTTCGGTATCTCTTCCGACACCTGTTCGGGTGCAACTGTTGCAGCTTCAGCTACTTGTTCCTTTGACATCTCATTCAATCCGGGCTCTAGCGGCGTGTATAACGACAGCCTGGATATACCGATCCTCGATCCGATCATCGTCTCCCGGACCCTGACGGTGAGTGGCACCGGTGCCTCTCTAGCGCCTGCCGGGCCCCATATCGTCTGGCGCAATGCCACCACCGGCCAGGACTCCGTCTGGACCATGGACGGAACGACGTTCAAAAGCTCAGCCTTTATAAATTCTGCCCCTGCACCATGGAAGGTGGTCGGCATTGGGGACCTGGACGGCGATGGCTCGCCGGATATTGTCTGGCGCAATGCCACCACCGGCCAGAACTCGGTCTGGTTCATGAACGGAGCGGCGTTCAGAAGTACCTCATCATTAACCACCGTTGCCGCGCCATGGACAGTGGTCGGTGTTGGTGACCTAAATGGCGACGGCAAGGCGGACATTATCTGGCGCAATCCGACCACCGGCCAGAACTCTGCCTGGATCATGAACGGAGCGACGATCACCAGTTCGGCCTACCTGAATTCGGCCCCTGCCCCATGGACGGTGGTCGGCGTCGGTGACCTAAACGCCGACAACAAGGCCGATATCATCTGGCGCAATCCGACCACCGGCCAGAACTCTGCCTGGATCATGAATGGAACGACGGTCAGCAGTTCGGTTTACCTGAATACGGCCCCTGCCGCATGGACGGTGGTCGGCGTCGGTGACTTAAACGGCGACGGCAAGGCAGACATAATCTGGCGCAATGCCACCACCGGCCAGAACTCGGTCTGGTTAATGAACGGAACAACGGTAACTAGTTCGGTGTTTTTAACCACATTAGCTGCTCCATGGACGGTGGCCGGCGTTGCCGACTTTAACGGCGACGGCAAGGCGGATATCCTCTGGCGCAATCCCACCACCGGCCAGAACACCGTCTGGATCATGAATGGAGCGACGACCACCACTACGGTCCCTTTAAACAACGCCCCAGCAGCATGGAGTATTGTTGGAGTCCTTAAGGTGCCGCAAGTATAATAAAGTTGAATTTATAAAAGGTCGGCGTGCTTCTTTGGAGCGGGCTGACAAGCAGAACC
>JANXYN010000128.1 GCA_025356035.1 Geobacteraceae bacterium | reverse complement strand
CACCAGCAAGCGAAAAGGCGTGCCTCGGGCGCGCCTTTTCGCTTTTTACAGAAGGATCGATCCGCCAAACTTGCCTGTTGCTCAATCCCTGGTGGAGATGCTCGCTTCCACCGCGAATCGCTTGATTTTGCGCGTGGTGGTCTTGGGGAATTCGTCATCGCGGATGGTGAATTTCTTTACCCGTTTATAGTCGGCCAGCTTGCTGCAGGACGCTGACACCTCCGCCCGCAGCAGCGCCTCCAGGTCGTTAAGTGTCATCGGGCCCTCCCCTTTATTGCCGGCTAAGTCGTCAAGGGCCTGCTGATCGGGATAGATGACTGCGTGGACTTCTTCCGCCGCACCGACCCGATGGCCGTAGACCATCACTTCGGCGATGTAGGGGCTCTTCAGCAGCTCGTCCTCCACCTCCTCCGGGTAGACGTTCTTGCCGTTGGGGGTGACGATGAGGTTCTTGACTCGGCCGCAGATGGAGAGGAACCCATGCTGGTCAAGCCTGCCAAGGTCGCCGGTGCGGTACCAGCCATCAGCAAGCACCTCAGTGGTTGCCTGGGGGTTCTTGTAATAGCCGAGCATAACGTTCGGTCCCCGCACCACGATTTCCCCAACCATTTCCTCGTTGGGATTGTCTATCCGCACCTCGACACCATCGAGCAATTTACCCACGGTACCAAGCCTTTTCCATCCGGGTTGTTCTGCCGAGATGATCGGCGCAGTTTCGGTAATACCGTACCCCTGGTAGATGGAAAGGCCAAGGCCGTTGAGCCCGGCGGCAACTGCCGGGTCCAGGGCAGCGCCGCCGCTAATAAAGATGGTGCCGGAGCCGAAGGCCTGTCTGATCTTGCTCGTCACCAGCGGGCGGGTGACGGGAAAAGTATAGAGGATCTGGGAAAAGGGGCGGGCGTCGATGTTTTTCATAATCCGGTCGAGGATCATCCGGTAGACTGCCGGCACCCCGAGAAAAAAGGTCGGCCGTACTTCCGCCAGATTTTCTCCAAGTTTTTTTAGCGACTCGCAGAAGGAAACCTTGCCGCCGAGTGAGAGCGGCAGCAGAACCCCGACGACCTGTTCAAAAACATGATTAATCGGAAGGAACGAGAGGGTGTGCATGGTGTCGTCGAGTTCGAAGTGGGTGGCGGCGCCGCGGATGTTGGAGACGATGTTGGTGTGACTGAGCATCGCCCCTTTGGAGCGGCCGGTAGTGCCGGAAGTATAGAGTATGACCGCTGCATCGCGGCTGTTGCGAAGGACGTCGGGAAGTGGACCGTCGCGGAGGAGCTTTTCCATGGGAAACAGTCGTTCCTGCCGGTTAAGCTCCTTGCGTGACGCCTGGATCGGCGAAAAGGGGTCGTAGACGACACGTTCCTCGCCTTTAGTATCGCTGCTCAGGAGACGGTGGACCTGGCCCGCCAGGTTCTCCATCCGGTTAACCCTTTCGATCGGGATCTCCAGACTCTGCACAATCCCGTGCCATTCCTCCAGGAGTGCCTCGATTGCCTGAACCGTACGGGGGGGGTGGCTACCCTGCGGCGGCGGGGAAAGGGTGACAATATTTTCCAGCTGTGGCAGGTCGTGGATGATTTCCAGCACCGTATCGAGATAGGGGCGGTCGGTAAACAGTGCCCGTGCTTCGCAGTCACCGAGGACGTGGCGGAGTTCGGCGGTTTTCAGCTCCTTGTCGATGGGGACAGCTACACAGCCGGCCTTCAGGATGCCAAGGTAGGCAATGACCCAGTTTGGCGAAGAGGGGGCGAAAATCGCCACGTGCTCCCCCGGCCGCAACCCTTTCTTGAGAAGGCCGGCTGCCACCCGCTCCGAAATGGACCAAAGGGAGCCGTAGCTTAATTCCTGCCAAACCCCTGAAATCTTCAGGCGTAACGCAGTCCGGTCGGAGTGCTTCGCGCAACTGGCTTTGAGCATCTCGTCGATTCGCAGCATTGCCTTCCTCCCATCTGATCTTTCACGCCGATTTGAGCTGTGCAGCTTTCTCGGTCTTGCCCAGGTAATACTCGTAGTTTCCTTCATAGATCCGCATCTCGCCATGGTCGATCTCGAAGACCCGGTTCACCAGGGAGCGGAGAAAGTGCCGGTCGTGGCTTACCAGCACTACGGTGCCAGTGAAGCTTTGCAGGGCTTCGAGCAGGATCTCCCGTGACCTGATGTCGAGGTGGTTGGTAGGCTCGTCGAGGATCAGGAAGTTTAAGGGGCGCGCCAAGAGCGTCGCCAGCACTACCCGGCTTTTCTCGCCGCCGGAGAGGTTCTCAATCCGCTTTTCCACCGCATCTCCCTGAAAGAGGAAGGCTCCTAACAGGTTGCGAATGACGCCGATGGAGGCGTGGGGGATGGTGTCCTGGAGTGTTTCGAATACGGTTTTTTTCGGATTGAGCAGGTCCATGGCGTGTTGGCTGAAGTAGCCGAGCTGGACACTGGCGCCGATGGTGGCGCTGCCGCTGGTGGGTTGCGTCTCGCCGGCCAGCACCTTGAGGAATGTCGATTTACCCGCGCCATTCACCCCTACTACCGCTATTTTGTTGAGCCGCTGGATCATGCCGGAAACCCCACCAAATACCGATTTCGGCTGGCCGTCATGGCCTGCCCAGCTCTTGCTCAGGTTTTCGATCCGGACCACGTCTTCGCCGCTCCGAGGCGGTAGAGCGAATTCAAATTTGACTGCCCGTTCCTCGGCGGGGATCTCGATCCGGTCGATCTTTTCCAACTTCTTTACCCTTGACTGGACCTGGGCCGCGTGGGAGGCGCGGGCGGCGAAGCGGGCGATGAACTCTTCTTCCTTGGCGAGCATATCCTGCTGGCGCTTGTGGCTGGCCAGGAGCTGGTCAAGGCGGATCTCCCGCTCCCGCTCGTAAAATTCGTAGTTGCCGCCGTAGGTGGTGATGGTTTTGTTGGCCACCTCGATAATCCGGCTGACGATCCGGTTCATGAAGTCCCGGTCATGGCTGGTCATCAGCAAGGCGCCCTTGAATTCGCTGGTCAGCCAATCCTCCAGCCAGATGATCGACTCCACATCCAGGTGGTTAGTCGGCTCGTCGAGGAGCAGCACATCCGGCCTCAAGGTAAGGATCTTGGCCAGGGCGATCCGCATCTTCCAGCCGCCGCTAAAGGTCTCCACCGGCCGATGGAAAGCGTCAGGGCCGATGCCTAGACCGGTCAGAACTGTTTGGGCACGGGTGTCGAGATCATAGCCACCCTTGTGCTCAAACTCTTCCACGGCGTTGCCGTACCGCTCCAGCAGTGCCGTCATTTCGTTGTCGGGGAGTTCTGTACACATCGCCTCTTCCATGGCCTTCAACTCACCGGCCAGCTGCACCACATTACCCACTCCGGCCATCACCTCTTCCAGTGCCGAGCGGCCGGCCATCTCCCCCACATCCTGGGAAAAATAGCCGATCACGGTTTTTTTGCCACGGTGATATCGCCACCGTCAATTTCTTCTTCGCCGGTGATGACCCGGAAAATGGAGGTCTTGCCGGTGCCGTTGGCCCCTACCAGTCCGCTGCGGCTACCGGGTAAAATTTGAAAGCTCGCGTTGCTGAACAGAAGCTGCGAGCCGTGCTGTTTGGTGATGTTACTGAGATGAATCATGAAAACCCCGTCCGTAGAAAGTAATAACTTATGTTTGTTAGCATGGTGGGGGAAGAAGATACAAGCGTTATTTTTAGAGCCGTTCCTGTCCCTGTATGTTGCGGCTTGACGCGCGCCAGGAAAAAAGCGATGATGGTCAAGCGAATTTGATCGCGATTCAAGCTCTGTTCCAGGGCATTTATAAAAGGGGTTTTTGTGGCATTAATCAGTATCTCAAATCTCCGCGTCGCCTTTGGCGGACCGCCGCTTCTGGATGGCATCACTCTGCAGCTGGAGCCGGGTGACCGGCTTTGCCTGATGGGCCGGAACGGTTCGGGGAAATCGACCTTGATGAAGCTCATTAATGGCGAGCTGCAGGCCGAATCGGGCGAACTCTCCCGCCAGCAGGGGCTCAAGGTGGCGCTGGTTTCTCAGGAGATCCCCCAAGGGCTCGCTGGAAAAGTCTTCGATGTGGTTGCCTCTGGTATGGGTAATGCGGCTGGGCTCCTGGCAGAGTATCACCAGATAAGCCACCGCCTGGCCACGGAGGGGGGCGAGGAGTTGTTGACGCGCCTGGCAAATCTGCAGAAGGCGCTGGATGATGAAGGGGGTTGGCAGCTTCACCAGGAAGTGGAGCGGGTCCTGGCACGTCTTTCGCTCGACCCGGAGGCTGACTTTGGCACCCTCTCCGGCGGCACCAAGCGTCGCGTGCTGCTTGCCCGTGCTCTGGTGGCGGCCCCAGATATCCTGCTCCTCGACGAGCCGACCAACCACCTGGACATCGACACCATCGTCTGGTTGGAGGAGTTTCTTCTCAAGCACGTGAAGACCTTGCTCTTTGTCACCCACGACCGGGCCTTCGCCCGGCGCTTATCTAACCGGATTGCCGAACTGGACCGGGGCAAGCTCTATGCCTTCAACTGTGGTTACGACTCCTTTGTGGAGCGCCGGGAAGAGCTGTTGGCAGCGGAAGTCACCCGGCAGGCCCTCTTTGATAAGAAGCTTGCCCAGGAGGAGGTGTGGGTAAGGCAGGGGATCAAGGCGCGACGCACCCGCAACGAAGGACGGGTCCGTGCTCTGAAACGGCTGCGGGAAGAACAGCGGGAGCGGCGAGAACGGCAAGGACAAGTGAAGATGCAGCTGCAGGAAGCCGAGCGTTCCGGCAGGCTGGTGGTAGAGGCGGAGGGTGTCGAGTTTGCCTACGACGGCCAGCCGCTGATCAAAAACCTCAGCACCACCATCATGCGTGGTGACCGGGTGGGGATCATTGGCCCCAACGGCTCGGGAAAGACCACCTTGCTTCGCCTCTTGCTGGGTGAGCTGGCTCCGCAAGCTGGGGTGGTGCGGGTCGGCAGCCGCCTTGAAGTGAGCTACTTCGATCAGCTCCGTGAACAGCTCGACATGAACAAGACCGTCCAGGAGAATGTGGGGGAGGGGAACGACACCGTTACCATCAACGGCAAGCCACGCCATATTATCGGCTATCTGCAGGATTTCCTCTTCACCCCGGATCGGAGCCGCAGCCCGGTCAGGATACTCTCCGGTGGCGAGCGCAATCGCTTACTGCTGGCGAAACTCTTTACCCGGCCTTCTAACGTGCTGGTCATGGACGAGCCGACCAACGATCTGGATGCCGAAACCCTGGATCTGCTGGAAGAGCTGCTCCAGGAGTATGCGGGAACGCTCCTGCTGGTGAGCCATGACCGAGAATTCCTCAACAACGTGGTAACCAGCACCCTGGTGCTTGGCGGCAATGGAGAAGTTCGTGAGTTCGTGGGTGGTTATGACGACTGGCTGCGTCAGTCGACGGCGGCAGCGCCAGCAGTGCCGGCCGTCGCAAAAGTGGGACAGGAAAAGCCAAAACAGCCAATGGATCGCTCCCGTAAGCTGTCCTTCAAGGAGGAGCGGGAACTGGAGGGTTTTCCGACGCGGATTGGTCTACTGGAGCAGGAGCAGGAACAGTTGCACCTAACCCTGGCGGACCCCGAATTCTATCGAAACAACAGAGCGGAGGTAGCGCGCATTAACGGCAGGCTGGCTGAGCTGGAAAAAGAGCTGGCTGCCGCATATCTGCGCTGGGAAGAACTGGAGGCGTTCAAGGGGTAGCTGTTGAAAAAGCCCTGGCGCTTGCCATAAATTTAAGCAGATTCTACTTTCCCCTGATCGAGTGTGATAATCTTCCGTAAATTGACCTGCATCAATTGCAGCAGAATGGCATCGCGATAGACTTGTAAAGATCCACAACGATTATCGTGCGCCGTGCTGGCACAAGCTGCCATCCAGAAAGGGGAGAAGCTATGAGTGATGCAAAAGGGGATTTCACCGGCCGAGTCCTGACCATGACCAACCTGGTTGCCTACCAGGAGGGATCGGTCGTGAGCAAGACCGTTCTCGACAAAACGATCGGTACCATCACCCTGTTTGCATTCGACGCGGGGGAGGGGCTGAGCGAGCATACGGCGCCATACGACGCCTTTGTTCAGGTGATCGATGGCGAGGCGGAAGTCACCATCGCGGGGTCGCTCCATTCGGTGCAGGCTGGACAGATACTCATCATGCCAGCCAACCAGCCACACGCCCTGCGGGCGGTCAACCGGTTCAAGATGCTGCTGGTGATGATCAGGGCCTGACAGAGAATGGAAATTCAATACAAAAGGCCTGCATGACGCAGGCCTTTTGTATTGGGGATCGTACCGGTTTTGTCGGTTAATCTTCATGCTTCTTATGCTTTTTCCCCTTTTCCTTGTAGTGTCCAAGGTGTTTGCCATTGTCCTTCTTGACTATCAGCGGCGCGGGCTTCACCACTACCACAGCAGGTGTCGGAGGCGCTGGGGCGTGCTTGCCGGCATTGATGCCGATATTGAGGTTCACATCGGTTCCTGCAAATGCTGTTGCAGCGCCGACAACAAACGCTGCCAATGTAGCCACGATCATGATCATACGCATCGTATCTCTCCTTGTATTCAGTTCAACCAGATTGACACAATTAATACACCGGCGGCTGGCCGCTTGTCAAATGAACTCTTGGCAAATGGCGCGGGCTGGCGGGACCGACTTTATTACGTAAACATCTTTTCAGGTTGGCGTTATCTCCGGGGGATAATTGCCGCTGCTGCCGCTGCTGGCTATGTTGCAGGGTGTACAGTATAAGTCCCTGCTAATAACCCGTGAAACGTGCAGTTGGTGGTATTCCACAAAATCTGTGGATAGTCTTGTGGATAAAACTGCCATGGTCGGTAAAAGGGTAGTAAACGAAACGGTAATTAGCCAATTGCCCAGAAAAAGGGCATAGGAATTTGACGCGGCAAACAGTCGAAATACCTAACAAAAACAGATAATTGCGCTAACTGAGCGGAATGCAAACGGAACGACTCTGTCAAGGATTATTTCGCTACGGAGTGCCCCACCACGCAAATATATTCGAGATAAATAATACCTCGTTTTAAAAATCTTGACTTGTGACTGCTCCTGTGATACTGATAAACTCCTTTTAAATCAGTATGTTAACTTGAGTATTTTTGTATATATCGTGCTACGGAGGGTGATCTATGGCAAGGCAGCTTGATGTTACCGTTGGAGGGCTTCTGGATAACATCGCCGGCCGCTATCCGGATAACGAGGCGTTGGTCTATGTGGAGCGTGGGCTTCGCTATACTTACCGGGAGTTTAACGAGGTCTGCCGTCAGGTGGCGAAAGGACTCCTGAAACTCGGGGTCAAGAAGGGCGATAATGTCTCCATCTGGGCCTACAACGTGCCGGAGTGGGTGATTCTGCAGTTTGCCACGGCCAAGATCGGAGCGGTGCTGGTGACGGTAAACACCAGTTATAAGAGTGCGGAACTGGAGTACATCCTCAAGCAGTCGGATACCAGCACTCTCTTCCTGGTCAAGGATTTTAAAGACACCGATTACGTGGAGACCCTCTGCGAAGTGGTGCCGGAGCTAAAATCCGCCCGCCCGGGGGGACTTGCGAGCGACAAGCTTCCGTTCCTGAAAAACGTAGTATTCATCGGGGAAGCGACCCCGGCGGGGATGATCAACTTCAGTCGACTGATGGAGCTGGGCACCGAGGTTGCTGACACCGAGTTGGCGGCGGTGGAAAAGACCCTTACTCCGCAAGAAGTCATCAATATGCAATATACCTCTGGCACCACCGGCTTCCCCAAGGGGGTGATGCTTACCCATCACAACCTGGTCAATAATGGTTTCAATATCGGGGAATGCATGCGCTTCACCGATCAGGATCGACTCTGCATCCCTGTTCCATTTTTCCATTGCTTCGGCTGTGTGCTGGCGGTCATGGCCTGCGTCACTCACGGTGCCACCATGGTACCGGTGGAGATCTTCGATCCGCTCAAGGTGCTTAAGGCCATCGAGAAGGAGCGCTGTACCGCGGTGCACGGAGTTCCGACCATGTTCATCGCCGAGCTGGAGCACCCCGAATTCTCGAAGTTCGATCTGACCTCGCTTCGCTCAGGCATCATGGCCGGCTCCAACTGCCCCATCGAGGTGATGAAACGGGTGATCCGCGATATGCACGCCTCAGAGATTACCATCGCCTACGGTCAGACCGAGTCTTCGCCGGTCATTACCCAGACCAGGACCGACGATCCCATTGAGCTTCGGGTTGCCACGGTTGGCAAGGCTCTCCCCGATGTGGAGGTAAAGATCGTAGATATCGAGACCGGGGCAACGCTCCCCCCCGGCAAGCAGGGAGAACTCTGCACCCGTGGCTACCTCGTCATGAAGGGTTACTACAAGATGCCGGAAGAGACGGCAAGGGTCATAGATGGAGAAAATTGGCTTCACACCGGCGACCTGGCCATCATGGATGAAAACGGCTACTGCAAGATCACCGGCCGGATCAAGAATATGATTATCCGTGGCGGCGAGAACATCTATCCACGCGAGATCGAGGAGTTCCTCTACACCCATCCGAAGATCTCCGATGTGCAGATCTACGGCGTTCCTGACCGCAAATATGGCGAACAGGTCATGGCTGCGGTCATCCTCAAGAAGGGTGAGACGATGACCGAGGATGAGGTCAAGGATTTCTGTCGCGGCAAGATTGCCAACTACAAGATGCCCAAATATGTGAAGTTCGTCGACTCTTACCCGATGACGGCATCCGGCAAGATTCAGAAATTCAAGCTGCGGGATATGGCGATCCGCGAGCTGCAGCTGGAGGAGCCGGGCATAAAGCAGGTTGAAGACTGAAGGCTGAAGAGAGAAACGTGCAAAACTGCTTTTAGCCTTCAGCCTTCAGCCTGATTTTGAGGAGGAGCCCCCATGCGGATCACCCCGGCAGTCGAACTCGAATATCGCTGCAAGCAGCTCCAGACCCGGATGGCCAGCGCCGGACTCGACGCGGTTATCATTCTGCAGAACGCCGATCTCTTCTACTTTACCGGCACCATTCAGTCTGGCAACCTTTATGTCCCTGCCCAAGGGCAACCTCTCTATATGGTGCGCAAGGAGCTGGGTCGGGCGCGGATGGAATCGGGGCTGAAGGAGCTGCTGCCGTTTTCCTCCATGAAAGAAATCCCCGGTATCCTTGCCGGGTACGGCTATCCGGAGCCGAAACGGATTGGCCTGGAGCTGGATGTGCTACCGGTCAATTTCTTCGAACGTTACCGGCAAACCTTCCCCAATGCCACCTTCAGCGACGCCACCCCGCTGATTCGTTCGGTGCGGATGAACAAAAGCCATTATGAGATCCATATCCTCCAGGATGCCGCCCAGCAGGTAGACAAGGTCTATCGCCGGGCGCGGGAGATCATTCGCGAAGGAATGACCGACCTGGAACTGGCTGCAGAGCTGGAAATGACCGCCCGGAGAAACGGACATCAGGGGCTATTGCGGATGCGCGCTTTCAATGCCGAGCTGTTCTATGCCCATATCTTCTCCGGGGCAGACACGGCGGTGCCTGCTTATGTGGATACGCCGCTTGGCGGTCTGGGTCTCACCCCAGCCTTCGGCCAGGGCGCCAGCTACAAGCCGATCGGCAGAAACGAGCCGATTATCGTCGATTTTGCCGGCTGTTTTGACGGATATATGGTGGATCAGACCCGCATGTTTGCCATCGGCGAATTATCTGATAAATTTAAAAAAGGTTACGATGACATGCTGCGGGTCCAGGAGCGGATGATCGCCCTTGCCGAAACCAGGCCTCCCTGGGCCGTGATCTACGCAGAATGTCTGGAGCTGGCGGTGCAGATGGGCTATGCCGACCATTTCATGGGGTTTAAGGGGGCACAGGTTTCCTTCATTGGCCACGGTATCGGCATCGAGATCGACGAGTATCCTTTTTTGGCCAGGGGCTTCATGGATAGCCGTCTCGAACCGGGGATGGTGTTTGCCTTCGAACCGAAGCTGGTCTTCCCCGGGGAAGGGGCGGTTGGTATCGAAAACACTTACTATCTTACCGAGAGCGGCCTGAAACAGCTCACCTTCTCCGACCAGGAACTGGTGATTATCTAGTAAATCCCCGAAAAATTTCTGTTGAATTAAATATGCCGCAATGGTATAAGTGACCAGATTTTTGTATACAGTATACTAAAAAATAATTTTCTCCTCGCTGAAAATTGCTGACCCTCCTCTGCTCTTTGCTGAACGGTTTTTTGGCTGCTGTATGGCCCGGGCACGTTCTATTTTCATAAACTGACTGGATTGTTGCGAATCTTTCTGGATTGGCGGTTTATTAAACAATCAGCACGGGAAAGGAGGGGCTAGCAAGGTCTCTTTGTATGTACTTATTTAATTTTATCGACCACCCCAACAGACAAAAGGAGAGCAACCACCATGTCACTTAAGGAAACGCTGAAGCAGAAGATTGAGGCACACCGTCCCCGCATCACCAAGCTTACCAAGGAGATGGGCAAGATCATCATTGACCAGGTATCCATCGACCAGTGTATCGGCGGTGCTCGTGACATCCGCAGTCTCGTCACCGACATCTCCTATCTCGACCCCCAGGAAGGGATCCGCTTCCGCGGCAAGACTATCCCCGAGACGTTTGCGGCACTCCCCAAGGCGGCAGGTTCTACCTATCCGACCGTCGAGTCTTTCTGGTTCTTCCTGCTCACCGGCGATGTCCCGACCCAGCCCCAGGTTGATGAGGTGGTGAAAGAGTGGAAGACCCGTCAGGGTGTTCCGTCCTACGTGTTTGACGCCATCCGTGCCCTCCCCAGGGACAGTCACCCGATGGTAATGCTCTCGGTTGGTATCCTGGCCCTGCAGAAGGATTCCAAGTTTGCCGGCTTCTACAACTCGGGCAAGTTCAACAAAATGACCGCCTGGGAATACGTCTATGAAGATGCCTACGACATCGTCGCCCGGATCCCGATCATCGCCGCCTTCATCTACAACCTTAAGTACAGGGGTGACAAGCAGATCGCCATCGATCCGAAGCTCGACATGGGCGCCAACTTTGCCCACATGATCGGCCAGAGCGAGCAGTACAAGGATGTGGCCCGGATGTACTTCATCCTTCACTCCGACCACGAGTCCGGCAACGTTTCGGCCCACACCACTCACCTGGTGCACTCCGCCCTGTCTGACCCTTATTATGCCTACTCCGCAGGCCTGAACGGCCTGGCTGGCCCGCTCCATGGCTTGGCCAACCAGGAAGTGCTCGGCTGGATCATGGAGTTCCAGAAGAAGTTGAACGGCGCTGCACCGACCAAGGAGAACGTGACCAAGGCACTCTGGGATACCCTCAACGCCGGTCAGGTTGTTCCTGGCTACGGCCACGCGGTACTGCGCAAGACCGACCCCCGTTACATGGCGCAGCGCGAGTTCTGCCTCACCACCCCGGGCCTCAAAGATGATCCGCTGTTCAAGCTGGTCGCCATGATCTTCGAAACCGCCCCGGGCGTCCTCACCGAGCACGGCAAGACCAAGAACCCTTGGCCGAACGTCGATGCACAGTCGGGCGTCATCCAGTGGTACTACGGCGTCAAGGAGTGGGACTTCTACACCGTCCTGTTCGGCGTTGGCCGTGCCCTCGGCTGTATGGCCAACATCACCTGGGATCGTGGTCTCGGTTACGCCATCGAGCGTCCCAAGTCCGTGACTACCGACATGTTGGAGAAGTGGGCTGCCGAAGGTGGCCGGAAGCTTTCCTAGTTGGTAAGGGGGCGTCGTTGCCCCTGCAGTAAAATAAAAAGGGGGAGATGTTGCGGCATCTCCCCCTTTTTCTATGGGCAATCGTCCCGTCAGAATTCACTTGCCGTTATCAGAGCGAGCCTCTCAGGCCTCGCCAAACACCTGGGCTTTGAAAGTATAGATGATGGCCCCTTCCCGCCATTCATCGTGTCGGAGCCCTGCCTTCAGGCAGGTCTGGCAGAGAAAGGTTTCCCGGTCCCAGCGGTTTTCGACGGCAACCTGGGGCAGGAGTACCCCACGCATGGCGCGTTTTTCCAGGTACAAGCCGTGCATGCCGACCTTGATTTCCTCGGTTCGCTCGATCATTTTCAGGGGGGAGAGGACCGAAATCTCCACCTTGAAGCTGTTGAGGTCCACTTGTTTCATCGGATAAAAGCGGGGATCTCTGGTGGCTGCCGAGACGGCCATCTCCTGAATCATTTGGAAAAGCGGCCGCTCCGCGACAAAAATGCCGATGCAGCCGCGCAGTTCGCCGTTATTTCTGATGGTGACGAAACACCCCTGCGGCGCGAGCAGCTTTTTCGTCGCGACCTTGCGCTCCGGTGTCTGCCCGTCGGTGATGAAGCTGGTGATGCTTTCCCGCGCAATTTCCAGCAGGAGTTTTTGTTCCTTGTCTGACAAGAGGTTGGACACACGCTTCTCCTCATCGGGTAACGGTTGATTATCCATTTTCAATGTACTATATTTTAGAGGCTGTGTACAAGATTAAAGCGTCTTAGGGGAGGGGGAGGTGTCATGGCAAAGCGATACCGTGTGCTGATCGGCGGCGAATGGGTGGGGGACGGGGCGAAGGGGATCGAAGTGGTCAACCCGTATGATGATACGGTGATCGGTATTGTCCCGGAGGCCTCTGCGGAGGATGTGGAGCGGGCGATCGTCGCGGCTGGCCAGGGGTTTCTGGCGATATCCGGGACCCCGGCCTATCAACGTGCCGAGATCCTGGAACGGACCGCAGAGTTTATTCGGCGCGATAAGGAGGAAATTGCCGGAATCATCGCCAGGGAGGCGGGCAAATCATGGCGCTATGCACTGTCAGAAGCGGAGCGAAGCGCTGAAACGTTCAGTTTTGCCGCACAGGAGGCGAAGGCGACCCATGGCGAACTCGTGCCGATGGATGCCTCGCCGGTTTCCGCCGGCCGTTTCGGGTTTTACCTGCGGACCCCCATCGGCATCATCGGCGCAATCTCGCCGTTCAATTTCCCGCTTAATCTGGTGGCGCACAAGGTGGCCCCGGCCATTGCCGCGGGTAATGCGGTTATTCTGAAACCTGCAACCAAGACCCCCCTGGTTGCCATCAAGCTGGCGGAGTTGATGGTGGAGGCTGGGCTGCCGGCCGGCGCGCTTAATCTGGTTATTGGCAGCGGCGCCACGGTCGGCAACCAGCTGGTGGAGGATGAGCGGCTGGCGATGATCACCTTCACCGGCAGTCCACCGGTGGGGAAGGAAATCAAGGCCCGCTGCGGCATGAAACGGGTCACCCTGGAGCTTGGTTCCAACTCGCCAACCATCATTGAGGCGGACGGCAATGTGGATGCCGCGGTCGGCCGTTGCGTCGTTGGTAGCTTCGCCAATTCCGGGCAGGTCTGCATCTCCGTGCAGCGGATCTTTGTCCAGCGTGGCCGTTATGACGAATTTGTCGACAAGTTCGTGGCGGCGACCGGCCGGCTGCAGGTGGGTGATCCGCTCGACAAGGGGTGCGATATCGGGCCGATGATCTCGCGCAAGGAACTGGAACGGGCGGTTTCCTGGCTGGAGGAGGCCAAAAAACTCGGCGCAAAGGTTGCCGCCGGTGGCGGGGTGCTGGGGAACTGTTTGCAGCCGACGATCCTTACCGGGGGAACCAGGGAGATGCAGGTCATGTGCTCGGAGGTCTTTGCCCCGATTGTTTCCGTCCTCCCCTACGACACCTTTGACGAGGCGCTGGAGATGGCCAATGATTCAGTCTATGGCCTACAGGCGGGGGTCTATACCAGCGATATCAATAAGGCGTTTCTGGCGGTGAAACGTCTTGATGTGGGGGGGGTCATCATCAACGACGTTCCCACCTTCCGTGTCGATCATATGCCCTATGGTGGCAACAAGCAGAGTGGCCTGGGGCGGGAGGGGCTTCGCTACGCAATGGAAGAGATGACCAATATCAAAATGGTTTGCATCAATTTATAACGGCCACGGTGGGTTTTTTGAAATTTTCAGCTGAATGAGCAAAAAAATATTGACAAATATTCGAAAGGTAGTATATTCGCCAGTTGTTGTGTCGTAAAAAAGCTGCGCTGTGCGCACCTAGCAGTATATTCATAAAAGAAAAGAGGTGATATCTCCATGAAAAAACTGATCGTTCTGGCTCTTTGCCTCGTTGCTGCTCTGGCTTTCGCCGCCGGCTGCAAGAAAAAGGAAGTTGCTGAGCAGGTTGCTCCTGCCCAGGCTGCAGTTTCTTCCGTCAAGGCTCCTGTCGCTGCTCCGGCACCGGCTGCTGCCCCCGTCGAGAAGAAGAAGTAATTTACCACATCCTGTCCAGTTACAGGATAAAAAAGCCTACAGAGTTTCTGTAGGCTTTTTTCATTGACATTTGGCGCGACAAATGGTAGTTAAAACAGTCGTTTACAGATATATGAAAGCCCTGGAGGAGAAATGGAAAGAACGTTTGCGATTATCAAACCCGATGCAGTCGAAAGAAATATGACTGGCAAGGTGCTGGCAAAGATTGAGGCCGCTGGCTTCAAGATTGCTGGCATGAAAAAGATCCAACTGAGCAAAGCCCAGGCCGAAGGGTTTTACTATGTACACAAGGAGCGGCCGTTCTTCAATGATCTCTGCGCTTTCATGTCGAGAAGCCCGGTGGTGGTGATGGTGCTGGAGCGGGAGAATGCTGTCGCCAAATGGCGCGAGGTGATGGGCGCCACCAATCCTGCCAATGCGGAGGCGGGGACCATCAGAAAGGATTTCGGTCTCAGCATCGAGGAAAATTCGGCGCATGGTTCTGATTCTGCGGAATCCGCCGCGTTCGAGATCAGCTATTTTTTCAGCCAGCTCGAACTGGTCTAGTTGAACCAATATAGGCCCCAACAAAAGCCCTTCGCCAAGGAGGGCTTTTTTTAATTGAGCATTTGCGAATGATTGATGTAAAAAACCTGAGTTTGGAAGAGTTGGAGAATTTTCTGCTGGGGGTGGGGAAGGAGAAGTACCGCGCCCGGCAGATCTTCAAATGGTTATATCAGAAACAGGCAACCAGCTTTGCCGAGATGACCAATCTCTCCAAGGAATTCCGCCAGGACCTTGCAGTACGTGCCATGATCAGCTCCCTGCAGCCAGAGGTAGTGGAACTCTCGGTCGATGGGACCAGGAAATACCTGTTTCGGCTTGTGGACGGCAGCTGTATCGAGTCGGTGCTGATCCCCGAAGAGGGGCGCAACACCCTCTGCATCTCCAGCCAGGTCGGCTGTGCCATGGGGTGTGCGTTCTGCCTGACCGGGACCTTCAAGCTGACCCGCAACCTGACCAGCGCTGAGATAATCAATCAGGTCTGTGCCGTGCTGCAAGAAGTGCCGGTCAACAACGTCGTTTTCATGGGGATGGGAGAGCCCCTTGCCAATCTGGACAACGTCATCCGGGTGCTTAAGACCCTTACCTCTCCGGATGGCATGCAGATCTCTACGCGCAAGGTGACGGTTTCCACTTCCGGGCTGGTGCCGGAACTCGAACGGCTTGGCCGGGAGGTTACCGTCAACCTGGCGGTCTCCCTCAACGCCACTACTGATGAGGAACGCGACCGGTTGATGCCGGTCAACCGCCGCTACCCGCTCAAGGAACTGCTGACTGCCTGTAAGCGGTTCCCGCTGCCGGGCGGTCGGATGATTACCTTTGAATACGTGCTGATCAGCGGGGTGAATGACTCCCTGGATGACGCAAAACGCCTGGTTAAACTGATTCATGGCATACCTTCGAAAGTCAATCTGATTGCCTTCAATGAGCATGAGGGGTGCTCCTTGCGTCGTCCCGACCAGGCCACGATCGACCGATTCCACAAATTCCTGCTCGATAAGAATATCACGGTCATCACCCGCTCCAGCAGGGGCGCGGACATCTCCGCCGCCTGTGGCCAGCTGCGGGGAAAGCTGGAAAAATCTGTGACGAGTGACAAGTAATAAGTAACAGGTAACAGGTAACAGTAGGGGCGCATGGCATGCGCCCTGGCGGAATCGCATCAATTTTGAATAGGAGGCATCATGGCAGAACAGATCATCGGCGTGATCGGCGGCAGCGGCCTGTATGAGCTGGAGGAGCTCACCGAGGTAAGGAGCGTGGCGGTGGAGACACCGTTTGGCTCCCCTTCCGATGAATTTATCACCGGCGTCCTCGACGGTATGAAAATGGTGTTTCTTCCCCGCCACGGCAGGGGCCATCGCCTGCTTCCTTCCGAGGTCAACTACCGTGCCAATATCTACGGGATGAAGAAGCTGGGGGTCACCCGCCTCATCTCGGTGTCAGCGGTGGGGAGCATGAAGGAGGAGATCGTTCCCGGCCATATCGTCATCCCCGACCAGTTCATCGATCGCACCAACGGGAGTCGGGCCAACACCTTTTTTGGCGATGGGGTCGTGGCGCATGTGCAGTTTGCCGATCCGGTTTGCAAGGAGCTTTCCTCCCATCTTTTTACGGCAGCCAAGAAAGCGGGGGCAACGGCTCACTATGGCGGCACCTATATCTGCATGGAGGGGCCGGCGTTTTCCACCCGCGCCGAATCGAACATGTATCGCACCTTCGGTGTTTCGGTGATCGGCATGACCAACATCCCAGAGGCAAAGCTGGCCCGCGAGGCAGAGATCTGCTATGGCGTCATCGCGCTTGCTACCGATTACGACTGCTGGCATGAAACCCATGAGGACGTGTCGGTGGAGGCGGTACTGGCGATCATCAAGCAGAATGTGGCCACCGCCAAGGCCATCATCACCCATGCCGTGCGGCTGTTTGGTGAAAACGGATGCTCTTGCTCCACAGCGCTTCAGTATGCCATCATTACCGACCCGGCAGTTATTCCCGAAGAGGCCAAAGAGCGGCTTGCGCTGATTGTCGGCAGATATTTGAAATAGTAAACCAGGTAGAGGTCAAGAAGAGCAGATTTCTTTTGCCTCTACCTCACCTTTACCTTATGTCGGAGACATAATATGAGCATCCTTGTGGTAGGGTCGGTGGCGTTTGATTCGGTGGAAACTCCCTTTGGCAGGGTGGATAACGTGCTGGGTGGCTCCGCTACTTATTTTTCCACGTCAGCCAGCTTCTTTACCGATGTCAATCTGGTGGCGGTGGTGGGGGATGATTTTCCTCAGGAACATCTGGATTTTCTCAAATCCAGGGAGATCGATCTGCGCGGTCTCGCCCGGGACAGTGGCAAGACGTTCCACTGGAAGGGGAAATACGGCTACGACCTGAACGAGGCCCAGACCCTGGAGACCCACCTCAATGTGTTCGAGACCTTCAAGCCGCAGATTCCGCCGGCATACGCCGATTCCGAATACCTGTTTCTCGCCAACATCGACCCGGAGCTGCAGATGGAGGTGTTGCGCCAGGTCAGAAAACCGAAGGTCATCGCCAGCGATACCATGAATTTCTGGATATCTTCCAAGCCGGATGCATTGAGAGAGGTGATCGGGCGGGTTGACATCCTTATAATCAACGAGGGGGAGGCCCGCCAGTTGACGCGTGAGCCAAACCTGGTAAAGGCGGCGCGTCAAATTCTTGCCCTTGGTTTAAAAACCTTGATCATCAAGCGTGGCGAGTATGGTGTGCTGATGTTCACCGATACATCTGTGTTTGCTGCTCCCGCCTACCCGCTGGAGGCTGTGTTTGACCCGACCGGTGCCGGCGATACCTTTGCCGGCGGCTTCATGGGGTATCTGGCCAATACCGGTGACACCTCCGAAGAGGGGGTCCGTCAGGCCATCGTGTTTGGCAGCGTGATGGCCTCTTTCAACGTGGAAGCATTCAGTCTCGACCGGATGAAGACTCTTGCTTACCGTGAGATTGAGGAGCGTTACCGGGATTTCAAAGCGCTGACCCACTTCCGGGGGCTGCCTCACCAGGAAGGGCTGTGAAATATAACCGCTGACGTTGACAAGCGCTAGTAATTCTGCTAGCTTTGTCGAACCTAAAGTTTTCAAAGATCTGCTGTTTAAGGTTTTAACGCGTGTAGGGTTTAAGATCGGCTGTGGAGGCCCCCTCTTGCTGGTAAACCAATGATCAAACTCGACAAACTCATGACGGCTGTTGAAGTCTGTTCGCCGGCAGACGTCATTGAGCTCTATCGTTCGGCAACACCAGCCCGTATTGCGCCGGTAGGTTTCAGCAGCCAGCCGTGCGAGGCCTATCTTTGTGCCGTTAACAAGAATGGCATATCTTTCACCTATGTTGCCCTGTTTCTGACCGAAAGCAATAAGGTACTGGTTTACGCCTCTGACAAACCGTCGGCAGACCCTGTCGTTTCCAGTAAAGCGCTCCAGGAGGCGTTCGACTTTGCCGAATCGATCGGTTTTGTCCTGGAGAAAGTGGCGTTGGGCACAGACCCGGCCCAGCGGGAAAAGCTTGTGCGTGGCTTGCCGGTGCTGCGCCTGGCCATATCCCCGCCTACCGCTCCTGCTCCAGCAGCACAATCTCAATTTGAGACTTCCCCCGATTCAGGTTCATGGCAGGGCAACGGCTTTACGCCAGCACCACTGCCCTCGTGGCTGGACGATGGTTTCCCGCAAACTTCAGCCCAGCCTGCTGAGCCGGCACCGCTTTTTCAGCTGAATGGGGTATTGTCAGGGATCGAGATTGCTGCGGCGGAAGATGTCAACGAGCTCTACCGGTCGACCGCCGTTGTCCAACTGGCTCTTGCCGGCCTTCATGCCCAACCTGCCGAGGCCTACATATGTCTGGTCAACGGCGGTGGTGCCGCAATCTTCGTCGCGCTATTCCTCAAGGAGAGCCGTAAGGCTCTGGTCTATACCCCTGCGCAACAGCCCGCGAGCTATGCGGATGGTGGCAAGCTGTTCCAGCAAGCCGTCAAGTTTGTGCAGAGTTTTGGTTTCAGCATGGAAGCGGTTAATCTCGGGGCTAACGTAGCGATGCGGCAGGTGGTGTTGCGGAGTATCCCGGTGTTGCGTCTGCCTGGCAGCCGGCCGCTGCAGCCATCAACAAAATCACCTGCAGCCGATCTGCCGCTGCCCAGTTCAGCGCCAGCAGTCACTTCACCTGCTGCTGGACAAGGATCTTTTTCTGGCAAGCCTCTAGCCGCCGAGGCAGCTGAGCCTTTCCCTTTACAAGAGCAGTTTGCTGTCAGGCAAGATCCGTTTTTTGCCGAGCCGCAGCTGGTCGGTGCTGCTGAAATTACTCCATTCCAGGGACAAGGGGGGGGGGAGTCCAATGATTTTTTCGCTGCCTCATCGGCAGGGGCTCCTGTGCAGTTCAGCCTGGATAAATCCCGGCCCTTTATCGAAGTCGCTACACCAGCCGCGATCGTTGAACTCTATAGTTCCTTGGGGTCGAAGCACATTGCGCCTGAGGGGGCAAACGCAGAGCCTTGTGATGCATACATCCTTGCCATAAAAGAGGGTGTGGCTACTCATGTGTATGTCGCCCTCTACCTGACCATAATTGGCAAGGGGTTGGTTTACCTCCCCGAGAAGCAGCCCCAGGACCAGGCTGGCTATGGGAAAACCATTGGCGATGCCGTGGTTTTTCTCGAATCGCTTGGTTTTATGATGGATCGGGCCGAATTGGGTGGCGAGGCGGAGAGCAGGAAAGCAGCGCTGAGCCGGGTGAAGGTCCTGCGGTTGGCCGGCGTCGGCAGTATACCGGACGATGGACCTGAACCGACAACTGCCAAGGAAGCGCCGCCAGCGTCTTTTATCGGTTTTAACTCTGCGGAACCGGAAGTTGCCAGGGTGCAGTTCGGGTTGGACAAGTCTCGCTCTTTTATCGAAGCTGCAACGGCAGCAGAGATCAAGGAGGCGTACCGTTCATTGACACCCGCCACGATTGCCCCGGAGGGTGTTAACTCTGAGCCCTGTGACGCCTGCATCTGTGCGGTTACAAGCGGCGGCCAGACCTTGGTTTATCTGGCACTGTTCCTCACTGAAAGTGACAAGGCAATGGTGTATACCCCTTTGATCCAGCCCCAGGACCAGGCAGGTTACGCCCAGACTATCCATGCGGCCACTGAGTTCCTTGAATCGATCGGCTTCATGCTGGAGCGGGTGGACCTCGGGGCGAACAGTGTTCAACGCCTGGCAGCATTGGCAGATTTGCGGGCGTTGCACCTGGCCGATGCCGTTAAGCCCTCGCCAGTTCGGCAGGTATTGCCAAAGGATGCGCCACCCCTGGCAAAAGAGCCTGATCCGTTGCCTATTGCTGCGTCTCAGATCGCTCCCCCTCCACCACCAGTGCGTAACGATAACAGGCAGTCCTCCGCAGAAGCCCCCTCGATTCCGGAGCAGCTCGGCAGGATAATGGCCTCATTTTAAGGAAAAGGTTGTGACTGTGAAACAGATACTGTTAATTATTATTGGGACCTCTTTGCTGTTGTCTGCCTGTGCCCTTAGTGAAGCTACCAGGAAACAGGCTTCCTACCACTACCAGATGGGCTTGTCCTTTCTTGGTGAAAACAATGTGACGAGGGCTCTGGTGGAGTTCAGCGAGGCAGAGAAGATCACCCCTGACGACCCGGAACTTCTCAACTATCTCGGGCTAACTTACTATTATAAAAAGAAGTTCGAGCTGGCGGAGCCGAAATACCTGAAGGCGCTGCAACTGAAACCGGAGTACTCGGAGGCGAGGAATAATCTTGGCGTGAATTATCTGGAGATGCGGCGCTGGGATGATGCCATTCTACAGTTTCAAAAGGTTGCCGAGGATCTCTTCTACCAGAGTCCCGAATTCGCCCTGATCAACCAGGGTATTGCCTATTACGGCAAGGGAGACTACCCCAAGTCCCTGGCCATTTTGCGTACGGTGGTGAGCAATTATCCGCGGGTTCCCCAAGGGAGGCTCAATCTCGGCAAAACTTATTTTGCCATGGGCAAGAGTGAACTTGCCGTGCAGGAGTATAAGTCGGCACTGGAGCTGGCCAATGATTACGCCGATGCCGATTACAACCTGGCACTGGCCTGGCTCAAGCTCAATAATCATCCGGCGGCCCAGGCCGCCTTCAGGGAAGTAATCCGGGTAGCGCCGGATTCGGAGAAAGGGCAGCTCGCCAAGGAATACCTGAATACGTTGCGGTGAGGGGTATAATGACAGATATCGGTATATCCGAAATCAAGGGGAAGTCGGTCGGTGCCTGCTTGCGGCAGGCGCGCGAGGCAAAGGGCCTGAAGCTTGACGAAGCTGCCAGGATTACCCGGATCGGCAAGATTTACCTGGTGGCGCTTGAAGAGGATGATTTTGCCAGGCTCCCGAATCGGGCTTATGTGAAGGGGTTTATTCGAGTTTACGCCAGTCTGCTCGGTCTTTCCGGCGACGAGGTAGTTGCCCTCCTCGATAGCGACTGTTTGGCCCAGGAAGCGCTACCCCTCAGCGAGGGGCAGAAAAATCTGCTGGATACCGGAGAAACAAAAAGTCTCTTGCCGCGGGGTATCTGGATGCCGGCAGTGTTGCTGGCACTGGTCATCGGGGTTGTGTATCTTGCCGGGCGGGATGGGGAAGAGAGAACGGCGGTCGTGCAGGGGCCATCAGCAACCAACATGGCGGCGCTTCAACCCCAGCGCTCGACCGCTTCGGTGCCACCGGTGCCAGCTATGCCGTTGCCAGAGCCTGTTGCCGTGCCGAAACCGGTTGCAGAGACCTCGCCGGCCAGGGTCCAGCAGGTGCAGCGCAGCGAGCCACGGCGGCCACAGCAGGGGATTGTGCTGCGGCTCGTGGTGAAGGAAGATGGTTGGCTGAATATGGCCATTGACGGCAATCTGTCGAAGCGTTACGATCTGAAAACGGGCGATGTGATCGAATGGAAGGGGGAGCGGTTCTTCACCCTTGATCTTGGCAACGCGGGTGGTGTCGAGGCCGAGTTCAATGGCAGACCCCTCAAGGCGTTTGGCGCCAAAGGTGACACCGCCCATATTGTGCTCAAGGGTAACGGTGCCTGAGAGCGATTCCTTTAAGCTAAGGAGAGACGGTACATGCAGATTGCAGCCCGCTGCCGGAAATGCGGCAGAATCATGAAGAGCGAGCGAATAGACAACTATCGGGTGAAGCTGACCTGTCACTGCGGTTTTTCAGACTTTCGCACGATCACGGAAAAAGTCAAGACAGTTAATCCATTTTACCAGCGTGCCAGCTTTACTCCGTTTGTGGAAAGTGAGAAGGGTAAGATGGTACTCACTATGCAGAAGGCCAATCGCGAGCATCTGGAGATCATTTCCCTGGAAGAGATCAGTATGCTGGTTTCGTCTGACTTCGATCTTCCCGAGGTTCTGGAAAAGGTGGCGGAAAAGGTAGCCGGTCAGTTGAAGGCGAGTGTCTGTTCCATCTATCTGCGGGAGGCTGATGAGCTTGTTCTGGCAGCCACCTATGGTTTCGACAAGGCGAACGTGGGGAAGATCCGGCTGAAGATTGGCGAGGGGATTACCGGTACCGCCGCCAGGGAGAAACAACACATCTCGATCACCAAGGCCTCCCAGGACCCGCGGTATGTGAATTTCCCCGAGTTGAATGAGGAGCGCTACAATTCCATGCTCTCTTATCCCATCACCGACAAGCATGATGTCTATGGGGTCATAAATCTCAATTCAACCTCCATGAAGATCTTCACCGATGACGAGATCTATTTTGTCTCAATAATTGCCAATCTGATTCTTACTGCAGTGAAACTGAGAAAGATCGTTGCCGCCGCCAAAAATAGTTGCTGACGCCGCTTGACAGTGATTGTCTGCATGTTAAAATCATAGTGTAAAATATTATCTTACGCTGCCGGGGTCAAAATTGACAAATTCTGGGAAGAAGATACTAGTTGTGGATGATGAGGAAAACGCCCGTATTGGCCTGTCCAAACTCCTTGCCCAGGAGGGTTACCTGGTTGACAGCGTGTCCAACGGTTTTGAGGCGCTTACGTATCTGCGCCAGAATGAGGTGAACCTGATTGTCACTGACATCAACATGCCTGGCATGAATGGCATTACGTTTCTCAAGGAGTTGAATAAGAGCTATCCCAAGAGCAATGTTATTATGATCACTGCCTATGGGGGGGTTGAGTCGTATATTGAAGCGATGAATCTGGGGGCATTTGAATATATCAACAAGCCGGTAAAAATTGAAGAACTGAAGTCGATACTGCATAAAATATTCAATGAATCCAGTCATTAAATTCAAGGGGGCTGTGATGAAAACGATTGATAAAATTTTATTTGCCACTGATTTTTCTGCAACCTCTGAACATGCTTTTGATTATGCATTCACTCTGGCCAAAAAATTTAATGCAAGACTTATCGTTCTGCATGTCATAAACGAGCCTGTTGATTTGCGCGGCTTTTATGTTCCGCATATTTCTTTTGAGAAACTTGAGCAGGAGATCGCCAGCGGTGCGGAGAAGATGATGCAGAAATTTTGCCGGACCAAGATCAAAGAGTTTGAAAACTATGAATGCTGCATCGTCGCCGGTATTCCCTATGAAGAGGTCCTGAAAAAGGCCGATCAGGAGAAGGTGGCAATGGTGGTGCTTGGCACCCATGGCAGGAGCGGCATTGACCATCTGCTGTTCGGCAGCACTGCTGAGCGGGTGGTTAGAAAAGCCCTCTGCCCGGTAATGACGGTGCGGCCGCCTGAGTCCGGCAAGTAACGAAGCAGCCGATCAGCGCGATACATATTTCAACAATAAGGGCAGCCTATAGCTGCCCTTATTGTTTTTATCCTTGAAGCGTGTTAGCAGTTGTTGTATCTTTAATAGCTCATTAATATCCTGGGAATTGTCGGGCAAAGTCAATGGCAATAAACAAGCAGAAGCAAAGCATTCTGGTCATCGACGATGAGAAGGTCATCCTTGACCTGACTTCGATAATCCTCACCAACCGAGGCTATACGGTCCAGGTCGCCCTTGACGCTATCGAGGGATTGCGCATGATGGAGCAGTCGGCGCCGGAATTGGTACTGCTTGACTACATGCTGCCGAAGATGGATGGTCTTACTGCGTTAAAGGAGATCAGGCAGCGCTTCCCCGACAGCTATGTGATAATGTTCACGGGCAAGGGGAGCGAGGAGATCGCGGTCGAACTGATGAAGGCCGGCGCTTCAGATTACATCCTGAAGCCTTTCAATAACCAGAACCTGGCCGACCGGATCGAGAATGTCCTGAAGATCCGCCACGTGGAGCTGAAAAACCGCGAGCTGCTGCGGGAGCGGGAGACCCTCCTCCTTGGGATCGAGGCCTGGAACTGTGAGTTAGAGAACAGAGTGCAGAATAAGACCGATGAGCTGCAGAAAGCCCAGGCCGAGATTGTGCAGACGGAGAAGCTAGCAACCTTGGGTTACCTCTCCGCAGGCATGGCCCATGAAATCAGAAACCCGCTCAATTCTATCACCCTGTTTGTTCAATTGATCAGGAGTGGCTTGGCCGATCCTGAACACCAGGGATTCGTTGAAAAGATCCTGAAGGAGGTTGACCGGATCGACGGCATCATCCGCAAGCTGCTGGACGCTTCCAAGCGTCCAAGGTTTGAAATTAAAGAGGTACTGATCAGTCAGGTGATCGAGGCGACCCTGGAGATTTTGCAGCCGCAGCTGCAATTGCACGAGATCCTGGTGGAGTGTGATTATCGGCGGATCCCGGTGGCCATTCAGGCGGACCCCACGGAGATCGAGCAGATATTCACCAATCTTTTTGTCAATTCCATTCAGGAGATGCGGAAGGGTGGCGTTTTACGGGTCCAGCTCGATCATGACGAAAAGGAGATCACTATTACCGTTTCCGACAACGGTACGGGGATCCCCCGCGAAAACCTGACCAGAATCTTTGACCCGTTTTTTACCACCAAAGACTATGGCACCGGTCTCGGTCTGTCAGTGGTGTTGCGCATTGTAAAGACCTATCATGGTAAAATTGCGGTGGACAGTGATCGTGAGACGGGGACTACCTTTACCATTAGTCTCCCACTGGTCGGCCGTTAGATAAGCAGCCGTTTCTCATTTTCTTTTGCGGGGCATTGGGGTATGATGGCGCCAATCTGTGCTCACGGTTCGAGGTTTTCATGAAATCCTTGTCAAGAAACATTCTGCTCATTGATGATGACCCCTTCTTTCTCAAGGTATTGTCGGATGCCTTCGGCGATAACGGTTTTACGGTATTTACCGCCAGAGATGGCCTGGAGGGGGTCAAGGCTTATGCTGAAAACCTCCCGGAGGTGGTCATTTCCGATCTGATCATGCCAAACATGGGTGGAACCAGTGCCTGTCTGGAGATTGCCCGTGTTGCCGGTGACCGTGCCCCCATCATAATCCTGTTGACCTCCATGTTTCAAGGAACTCCCCATGAACATCCGGAGCCGGAAATGGGCGCCAGGTTCCATATCCCGAAATCGACCAAACCCCTGGATATCGTGATTATCGTCGAGCAGCTGATGGACCGTAAAGTATATAACCGTTAGGTTCCGCCATGCCTTTGCTGTTACGCAACATCGCCCTTGCCCCCGGGGAGAGTGAGGAGCACCTCAAGGAGCTGCTGCTCCGGCGCTTTGCCCTAGTGGACGAGGATATTCTCTGGTGGCGTGTGGTGCGCAAAGGGATCGATGCTCGCAAGAAATCGCAGCTCAAGGTGATCTATACCGTCGAGTTCGCCCCGGCAGATGAGTGTTCCTTTCTGGCCAAACATGGCGACCAGCCTGACCTGGCAGTGGTTGCGGCAGAGATAGCCCCGTCATTCCCCGCCCTGCGCAGTGATAAAAAAATATACATTGTTGGAGCCGGCCCGGCTGGGCTGTTTGCCGCCATCAGGCTGGCCGACTATGGGCTTACCGCCACGATCCTGGAGCGAGGGAAGCCGGTAGATGAGAGGCTGCGGGATGTTCAGGCGTTCTGGAGCGGGGGGAGGCTTGATCCTGAAAGCAATGTCCAGTTTGGCGAAGGGGGGGCAGGGACCTTTTCCGACGGCAAGCTGACCACCCGGTTGCGGGACCCTAACATCACCTATATTCTGGAGAAGCTGGCGCAGTTCGGCGCACCTGCGGAAATCAGGTATCTCGCCAAGCCGCATATCGGCACCGACCAGCTGCGGGGGGTGGTGGCTGCCATCCGGCACCATCTTGAACAAAAAGGCTTTGCGGTCTGTTTCAATCAGCGCCTGAGTGACCTTGCCTGCAGCGGCGACCGGCTGACCGGCTTAGTGGTCAATGACCGGGACGAGCGCCCCTGTGATTTGCTGGTGCTGGCACCCGGGCACAGTGCCCGTGATACTTACGCGATGCTGTTGCGGCGGCAGGTCCAGATGGTGCAGAAGCCCTTTGCGGTCGGTTTGCGTGTGGAGCACCCCCAGCAACTGATCAGTCAGATCCAGTTTGGTACAAATATTCATCCGCAGTTACCGCCTGCCGATTATGCGCTCACCTACAACAATCCCACGACCCATCGATCTGCCTATTCATTCTGCATGTGTCCTGGTGGTGTAGTAGTGGCAGCAGCCTCCGAAGAGGGTGGGGTGGTTACTAACGGCATGAGCAATCATCTGCGCAATTCTCCTTACGCCAATAGCGCCCTGGTGGTGGGTGTCAGTGGCGATGACTTTGGCGGCAGCCACCCGCTTGCCGGCATCGAGTTTCAACGGCGGCTGGAAAGTACTGCCTATCTGGCCGGTGGAAGTGATTATCGGGCTCCAGCCCAGAACCTGTTGGCTTTTCTCAGCGGTAAAGAGGGCGGCATGGCTAACTCCACCTACCGGCCAGGGGTCCGTGAGGCAGAACTGGCTTCAATCTTGCCGGCGTATGTGGTGGACACCTTGCGTGAGGGGATCCGCTCTTTTGAGCGGCGCATGCGTGGCTTCATTACCGCAGAGGCGACTCTGATCGGGACCGAGACCAGAACCTCGGCGCCGGTAAGAATTTTGCGTGGTAGCGATCTTCAGTCAGTGAGCCTGACCGGGCTCTATCCCGTCGGCGAGGGGGCCGGCTATGCAGGGGGGATCATGAGCGCCGCACTGGATGGTGTGCGGGTGGCGGATGCTATTGCGTTAACGATGTGTGACAAGTGATGGGGGTTACCCGTTACTGTTTTAAAAAAAGGAGCAGGCCATGGATAAATTGTTTGTCAGCGCCATCAAGGACCGTGACCAGGTGGACGCGGTGTTTCTGGTAAAAGAGAAGATCACGGCCATGGCCAAGAACGGCAAGTCCTACCTGACGTTGCGTCTGATGGACAAGACTGGCGAGGTGGAGGCCAAGGTCTGGGACAATGTGGATACGATCGGCGCCCTGTTCGACAAAAACGATTTCATAGCGGTCCGTTCCAAGGCCAGTGTCTACCTGGGGAAGATGCAGTTGATCGTCACCGAGCTCAAACGGGTGCCGGAAGCGGAGGTGGCGCTGGCCGATTTTCTGCCGGAGGCGCAACGCGCGATCGACGAAATGGTGGCGGAATTGTCAAGCTTGCTGGCTTCGTTGACCAATCCCCATCTGCGGGCCTTGTTGGCGGAGTTTTTTGACGATCCGGCTTTGCTGGAACTTTACAAGACTGCGCCGGCCGCCAAGGGGATGCACCATGTCTATCTGGGGGGGCTGCTGGAGCACTCACTGGCGGTGGCCAAGCTCGTGGACCAGATCGTGCCACTCTATCCCGGGCTCAACCGTGATCTGCTCATAGCCGGTGCCCTGCTCCATGATGTTGGGAAGGTCAGGGAGATGACCTATTTGCGCTCCTTTGATTATACCGATGAGGGGAAGCTGCTTGGCCATATTACCATCGGCGTGGAGATGGTGCAGGAAAAGCTTGCTTCGTGCAAGGGGTTCCCGCCGGAGCTTGCCATGCTCCTCAAGCACATGCTCCTCTCCCACCACGGTCAGTATGAATTCGGTTCCCCCAAGCGGCCGAAGACCGTCGAGGCGACCATCCTCAACTATCTGGATGACCTCGATTCAAAGATCAATGGTATCAGGACCCACATCAGAAAAGAGCCGGACAACGACTCGCCGTGGACCTCCTATCATAGGCTGTATGACCGTTACTATTACAAGGAAAACCGGCTGGGGGAAGAGGCGGAGCCGTTAACTTCGCCAGCTGAGACTGCTCCGGCGCCCCCGCCGGCACCACCGTCCAGGGAGGGAAAAGAGGTTAAGGAGCGGAAGGCGTTCAACAACAACCCCTTTGCCGAGTTGAAAGAAAAGAACCTGGATTTGTTCTAAATATCTGTAGGGGCGCATGGCATGCGCCCTCATTCATGGGCGGACGCCGTTCGCCCATGCAATTTAGCCGAAGAGGAAAACATGATCTTTGAAACCTTGGTGGTCGGCCCGCTCGGGGTCAATTGTTATATTCTTGGCTGTGAAGAAACGCTGGATGCGGTGGTGGTCGACCCCGGTGCGGATGCGGCGAAAGTCCTGGCAGTGGTTGCAAAACTGGGGCTTGCGGTAAAATACGTGCTGAACACCCATGGGCATTTCGACCATGTGGGGGGGAACCGCGAGGTGCTGGAGGCCACCGACGCCAAACTCTTAATCCATGAAGGGGATGTCCATTTCCTCTCCCGTGCCGCCGATACCGCTGCCATGTATGGGGCAAAGGCTGAAAATTCGCCTTCCCCTGCTGGCTTCCTCGATGAGGCGCAGCCGGTATCTTTCGGCACGGAGACGCTAAAAGTGCTTCACACGCCGGGTCATACGCCGGGCGGCTGTTGCTTCTACTCTGAAGGGATGGTCATCACCGGTGACACCCTGTTCGCCGCCTCGGTTGGCCGGACCGACTTCCCCGGATCTTCCCACGAGGCGCTCATGGAGGGGATCAGGAGCAGGCTCATGTCCCTTCCGGACGAGACGGTTGTGCACCCGGGCCACGGCCCCTCGACCACCATCGGCCGGGAACGGCGCACCAACCCGTATATACTCGGCGAAGAAAGCTAAAGCTTCTTACTTAACTACCATACCACGGAGACACGGAGTCCACGAGAAATGCCAGGCAAATTCATTTAACAGGGATATTCAGGATATTCAAGATTAAGTGGTTGTGTTTCCAAATATACAAAGATTTTGATTTTTATCCTGTCTATCCTGAATATTTTGTTTAGTGGTTTTTGCTTTTCCTCTGTGTCCTTCGTGTCTCCGTGGTAAGCTTATTGTTAATTCTGGAGGTTGGAATGCTGAAAGGTAAAGAGATTATCCTCGGCGTTACTGGCGGGATTGCCGCCTACAAGGCGGTGGAGCTTTTGCGCCTGCTCACCAAGGCTGGCGCCAACGTCCATGTGCTGATGACCAAGGCGGCCATGGAGTTCGTAACACCGCTCACCTTCCAGACTCTCTCCATGAACCCGGTCCACAGCGAGCTGTTTAACCTCATCGCTGAACGGGAGATTGGCCACATTGCCTTGGCTGATCGGGCGCAGCTCTTCATCATCGCTCCCGCCACTGCCAATGTGATCGGCAAACTAGCTCACGGGCTCGCCGACGACCTCCTCACCACGACGGTGATGGCCACTAAGGCGCCGGTCTTGATCGCGCCGGCGATGAATGTCAATATGTACCAGAACCCCCTTTACCGGGAAAACGAGACGCGACTCCGCCAGCACGGCTTCCATTTTGTTGATCCGGTGCAGGGGATGCTTGCCTGTGGCTGGGAAGGTGAGGGAAAGCTGCAGGACCCGCAGCTGATCTTCGAGGCGGCGCTGGCCCTCCTCGCGAGAAAGGACCTGGCAGGGGAGCGGCTGCTGGTGACCGCCGGCCCCACACGGGAGGAGATTGATCCGATCCGCTATATCAGTAACTACTCGTCAGGGAAGATGGGGTATGCTTTAGCTCGGGCCGCCAGCCGCCGCGGTGCCAGGGTGACCCTGATCTCCGGCCCCACCTGTCTGCAGGAGCCGTGGGGGGTGGAGACCATTCAGGTGACAAGCGCAGAGGAGATGCGGCAGGCAGTTCTGGTTCGGAGTGCGGCGAGCACCATCGTCATTAAGGCGGCGGCGGTGGCCGACTATCGGCCAAAAGTCCGGGCAGCGGAAAAACTGAAGAAAACAGACCAGCCACTCATTCTGGAGTTGGTGAAAAACCCGGACATCCTGGAAGAGCTGGGGAAGGCGAAACAGGGAGCGTTCCTGGTGGGGTTTGCCGCGGAGACATTCGATCTGGTGCGGAATGCCCGCAAGAAGCTGACCGAAAAAAATCTCGATCTGGTGGTGGCTAACGATGTGAGCCAGCCGGGGGCTGGCTTCAACGTGGACACCAATATCGTCAAGCTCCTTGCCCGGGACGGCAGCGTCGAAGAGCTGCCGCTTCTGACCAAAGATGAGTTAGCCGAGCAGATCCTCGACCGGATTGTGGCGTTGAAGAAGGGGTAGGGCAAAACCGCGTGTTTGCCCTGTTGGCGATGGTGACGCCCCTACGATTCGGTGGACAAGATTTCCAGCAGCCGTTCAGGCGCGCAGATGGCCTGCCGCAGCTTCCCTTTCATCTCCTCCAGCTGCGCCATGGCCTGTGCCTTGGTCAGCTTGCCGGTCGTGTACAAAAGCCGGAGATTTTTGCGCACCACTTCGGCGGTCTGCAGGGCCCGCTCGCCGGTGGGGTCGGCCTTGAAAAAGCGGGAAGTCTCCATGTTGTTCAGGATATCAAATACCGCCTCTTCCGTCAGGGCCATGTATTCGCTCCGGTCCGATTCTTCCAGCTTGTAGCGGGAGGTATTGGAGAGGGTCTTCAACACCTGCTGCCACTTTTCCAGGCGGCTCACCAGCAGGATCGAGTTGAAGATCCGCTTGTTGGTGCCGAAGGAGAAGAGGGTGTCTGAGACCACCCTCCGGAGCAGGGTGTCATTCGAGTGGTAGTTTTCCCGTGATATCTTCTTCCCCGTTTCCCAGATCTCCTTATCGACGAAGGTTTCAAAGCGCATCTCCCAGTAGGCGTGCTTCAGGGTGAGGGAGGAAAAACTGCGCATGGTTTTGAACGGCACAAAATAGTTGTGGGCTACGGTGTCGGCAGCCAGATGGGCAAGATAGCCATAGGCACATGCCTGTTGCGATCTGATCCCGGCATTTTCCAGGACCTGCAGGCCGATTTGCCAACGGTGGCAGTGGAGAAGATAGTGGGTGAACTTCTTGCCGATGGTGATGTCGGCAGCGATGCAGCCATAGAGAAAATCGTGGGGGAATTCGGCCAAAAGGGCCGCCAGTGCGGGTTCCAGTGCCGAGAGGTTGTTCAATACGGCAGCGCCGAGCTGCAGATGGGTGCCCGCCCCCCAGGCTAGGGCGTTGCAGGGGATGAGCAGGATAAGGAGCAGAGCGGCTAGCAACAGTTTCATTGTTCAAAGATAGGCGATATTCGCGGAAAAGTAAAGAGGAACGGGATGGCAGACAACAGCGAAACCAAGGAGACCCTGGCCGCACTGCGGGCCTATCTGGAAGCGTTGCAGGAGAGTGGTGTAGAGGGTCTCCCCTTCGGCGAGGTGAATGGCGCGGATGAACTGGCAATGGTGGCTGAACCGCACCTTTCCTATGCAGCGGCCCCGGTAACGGCAGAGACTCTCGATGGGATCAGGGCTGAAATGGAGCAGTGCCACCGCTGCCCACTGGCTACAACCCGCACCAATCTGGTGTTTGGAGTAGGCAATCCCCAGGCCCGGCTGGTCTTTGTTGGCGAGGCGCCTGGTCACGATGAGGATCTGCAGGGGGAACCTTTTGTTGGCGAGGCAGGCCAGCTGCTGACTAAAATCATCCAGGCCATGGGACTAGCGCGACAGGATGTCTACATTTGCAATGTGCTGAAATGCAGGCCTCTGCACAATCGCAATCCCCTCCCTGCGGAAATCGACACGTGTATCCCCTACCTGTTTCGCCAAATCGAGGCCATCAAGCCGGCAGTGATCGTGGCGCTCGGCACCTTTGCCGCCCAGACTCTCCTCGAAACGAAAGAACCGATCTCCAGGCTGCGCGGCCGTTTCCATGACTACCGCGGCATCCAGCTGATGCCCACCTTCCATCCGGCCTTCCTCCTTCGCAATTCTGCCATGAAGAAAGAAGTTTGGGCGGATATGCAGCAGGTGATGAAAAGGCTCGGGCTGGTGGCAATCCAGCGGAAGGATTGAGATCGGGAGCTGCAGGTTTTAGAACCCTGGCAGATCTGCCAGGGAATGAAAGGAATAATCGTGTACGAAAAAGTCTTTGAAGAGCCGATGGTCGATGGAGCGCCGCTGCCATTCCAGCTTCCCCGCTGGATTGCACTGGCCCCCTTTGAGGAATTTCTGGGGATGCGTATCGAGGAGGCGGTTGCGGGGCGGGCCGTCCTGACGATGCCATTTAAGTTGAAACTGGCCCAGGGGGCGGGGCTGATGCATGGCGGCGCGGTCACTGCCTTGGCCGATACAGCAGTGGCCATCGCCATCAAGACTCTGTTGCCGGAGGGGAGCCATTTCGCCACGGTGGAGATCGGTCTTAAATTCCACGCCCCGGTGCGTGGCGGGACGATAAAGGCAATTGCCACAGTTGTTGAGCGTGACGAGCGGACCATCAAGGGTGAAGCGGAGGCGTTTGACGAGGCGGGGGTGCGGGTGGCGAGCTTTCAGTCGGTGTTCAAGGTGAAGCGGTCAGTGGCAGTTTAACGTTCAAGATTCTAAGTTTACAACCTTGAACTGCTGTTATTGTGTCATCCCCAGTCGCCGCATCTTCTCCACCAGGGTGGTCCTGTTCAGTTTCAGCATCGCCGCAGCCCTGGCTTTCACGCCATGGGCGAGGTTGAGGGCCTCGTCGATCATCTTCTTTTCAATCTCATTCAAGGTTTTCCCCAAGTCCACCCCCTGTTCGGTGACTCGCGTTGAGTACTCTTCCCGTTCGTTGTATGCTTTGCCGATATTGGAGGGGAGGTCGTAGAGTGTTATGTTGTTGCCGTCGGTGAGTGCCACGGTACGTTCGATGACATTCTCCAGTTCCCTGACGTTGCCCGGCCAGTGATATAGCTCCAGCGCTTCCAGTGCCTCCTTGCTGAGGTTCATCAGCGGGCGTTTCATCTCCCGGCAGTTTTTCTCCAGGAAATACTTGACCAGTGGCAGAATATCATCATTCCGTTCCCGAAGCGGTGGAATGGTGATCGGAATGACATTGAGCCGATAATACAGGTCTTCCCGGAAGGTCCCTCGTTTGATTTCATCTTCCAGGCTGATATTGGTGGCGGAGATCACTCGCACGTCGAGTTTTATCGACTTGCTTGAGCCGACCCGCTCCACTTCCTGCTCCTGCAGAACCCTGAGCAGTTTGGTCTGCAGATGGAGCGGCATGGTGCCAATCTCGTCGAGAAAAATAGTACCGTGATTGGCAGCTTCGAACTTGCCTACCTTGTCCCGGATGGCGCCGGTAAACGACCCCTTTTCATGGCCAAATAGCTCGCTTTCCAGGAGGTTTTCCGGGATGGCCCCGCAGTTGACGGCTATGAAAGGTTTGTCTTTGCGCAGCCCGTTGAAGTGGATGGCTTTGGCCACCAGCTCCTTGCCGGTACCGGATTCTCCCATCACCAGCACGGTAGAGTCGGTGGTGATGATCCTTTTCATGCGGGAGAAGACCTTCTGCATGGCGGGTGAATGGCCGATGATGTTACTGAACTCGTATCTGTTGAGGAGCTGCTGTTTCAGGTAGACGTTTTCGCTGAGCAGATGTTGCTTTTCTGCGGCCTTGGCGATGATGATGCGCAGCTCGTCAATGTTGAAGGGTTTAGTGATGTAATCGAACGCCCCTTCTTTCATGGCCCGAACTGCCGTTTCCGCCGAGGCGTTACCGGTAATGACGATAACTTCGGTTGCGGGGGATTTTTCTTTGACCTTTTTCAGCAGATCGATGCCGTTGATCCCTGGCATAAACAGGTCGGTGATGATAATATCGAACTGCTCCTTTGCCAGATACTGAAAAGCCTGTTCTGCCGAAGCGGCTCCTCTGACCTGGTGGCCGGATGCTTTCAGCAGGATGTTCAGTGCTTCACGGCTCGGGGCCTCGTCATCGACCAACATGATTTTGCTCTGTTCTTTAATGGCGGCACCCCCCTGACTGTTGAAAATTATCATTTTTGCCCTGAATTGGCAAGGGCTGATTGACTCACGGGGTAAAACGGGTATAATGAAAAAACTTTCTCCGGAGATGGCCATGCCTAAAATCATACTGGTGCTCAGCCTGTTCATGCTCTACGTAGTCCCGGCATTTGCCGGGACAGGACCAATCAGGGTTGTCGGGGTAAACGGCCCGATCAATCCGGTGACTGCCGATTATCTTGACCGAAACCTCAAGGAGGCCGGCCAGCTGGGGGACCGGCTGGTGCTGATCGAGATGGACACGCCGGGCGGGCTCGATAGTGCCATGCGTGATATCGTCAAAGCGATCTTTGCCAGTCAGGTGCCGGTGGTGGTCTACGTGGCGCCTTCTGGTGCCAGGGCTGCTTCTGCCGGAGCAGTCATCGGCCTGGCCGCAGATATCTGCGCCATGGCGCCCGGTACCAATATCGGCGCGGCCCATCCCGTGGCCATTGGCGAGAAGATGGACAAGGTGATGGAGGCGAAGGTGGTGAATGACGCCGAGGCCTATCTGGAAGGGATTGCGCAGAAACGCGGCCGGAATGTGGCTTTGGCGCGAAAAATGGTGCGGGAGAGTACCTCGTTTGCTGCGGAAAAGGCCCTTGAGGGTCGGCTAATCGATCTGATCGCCGCTGACCGGACCGAGCTGTTGCAAAAACTGGATGGCCGCCAGCTCGACCGGGATGGCAAAAAGGTTACCCTGCAGCTGGCCGGGGGAGCGGTGGTGATCCATGAAATGGGGGTGCGGCAGCGGATCCTCAACACCATCAGCAACCCCAATGTTGCCTATGTCCTGATGATGCTAGGCTTCCTCGGGCTGTTCTTCGAGCTGTCCAACCCTGGCGTTATTCTGCCGGGCGTCATCGGCGGGATCTCACTGATCCTGGCGTTCTTCGCCTTTCAGACCTTGCCGGTCAACTATGCGGGGGTGCTCCTCATTCTGCTGGCGCTGGTCCTGTTCATTGCCGAGATCAAGATCGTTTCCCACGGGATGCTGACGGTCGGGGGGGTAGTAGCCATGGTATTGGGGTCACTGATGCTGTTTGAATCGCCGGAACCCTACCTGCGGGTTTCCTGGAATGTTATCCTGGTGACCGTGGTCTTAACCAGCGCGTTTGCGGTGTTCGCCGTTACCATGGCAGTCCGGGCCCACCGGCGAAAGCCGACCACCGGCCAGGAAGGTTTGCTGGGAGAAGAGGGCGAGGCCGATTCCGACCTGATGCCGGGGGGGAAGGTGTTCGTCCGCGGCGAATACTGGGACGCCTGGAGTGAGGAGCGGATTGCAAAGGGGGAACGGGTCGCGGTCATTGCCGTGGAAGGGATGCGGCTGAAGGTGAGGAAGGCCGGGACTCGGGAATAGGGATCATTACGGTTACCATTGCTGGTACCGATTTTAAGGGGGAAATAACATGTTTGATATTTTCAACTATGTGCCGGTAATTTTTGTGGTGGTTATTTTTATCATGTTCGCCGCCAGTGCGGTGCGGGTGCTTCCGGAGTATGAAAGGGGCGTCCTGTTCAGGCTGGGGCGGTTTGCCGGGGTACGTGGTCCTGGGCTCTTTTTTATCATCCCCGGCATTGACCGGCTGGTGCGGATTTCGCTCCGTACTGTGGTCATGGATGTGCCACCTCAGGACGTTATCACCCATGACAACGTTACAGTCAAGGTTTCGGCAGTCATATACTTCCGGGTAATGGACCCGGGCAAGGCGATCATTGATGTGGAAAACTACCTGTACGCCACCAGCCAGCTCTCCCAGACTACCCTGCGCAGTGTGCTCGGCCAGGTCGATCTGGATGAGCTGTTGGCCAACCGGGAGAAGATCAATAAAGAGCTGCAGGAGATTCTCGACCGTCATACCGGCCCATGGGGGGTAAAGGTCGCCAACGTGGAGGTGAAAAACATCGACCTCCCCCAGGAGATGCAGCGGGCCATTGCCAAGCAGGCCGAAGCAGAACGGGAGCGGCGCGCTAAGGTAATCCACGCGGAAGGGGAGCTGCAGGCCTCGGAAAAATTGTCCCAGGCGGCACATGTGCTGGCCACCGAGCCAAGTGCGTTGCAACTGCGGTACTTGCAGACCCTGACCGAAATCGGCGCCGAGAAGAACTCAACCGTAATCTTCCCGTTCCCGATCGACCTGATCAAGATGTTCCTGGAGAAGAAAGGGTAAAATTCGACACAAAGCGCCCCCACATCGCAAAAATGGCCTTTCAATTTATTGTGAGGCCATTTTTTTGGGGCGATGACACGGCGGCCTTTTTGCTTGAAAGTTAAAGCGATCTCAGTATAATGGTGCTCTCGATGCCGAGAGCAGACAGGGGAGGAGTCAATCATGGAGAAGGATCATCTGGAGATTCTTTTGGAGGACATACGTGGCAAATTCGATCTGGTCCTCGAAGGTCATGAAGTGCTGCGTAAAGAGATTCGCGAAGTGCGGGAAGAGTCCAACGTCAGACATGAGCATACGGCGTTCCTGATAAAGACTTTGAACGAGAAGATCGATGTCGTTGAAAACGGGTTGGGCGCAAAGATCGATGCAGTCGCCGCCGATCTCGCCGCGCACCGGGCGGATACCGAGGCACACGGAACGGTTTACAGGGTAAAGGAGAGCGGTGATTAGACAACCTGAGGTGTCCTGTCAGCAGTGGACAGGACACCTCAAGAAATCGAATACGGTTTTCATACACAAAAAGGCCTCCCAATAAATTGGAAGGCCTTTTGTGTGGGTCAGTAAACGAGAAGCTATTTCTTGGCGTCCTTGGCAGTCGTAGCCACCAGTTCGATCTTCGCCTTCGCTTTCAGCTCTTCGATCCGGTCATTGACCGCCTTTTGCGCCTTCTGATCCTTCAGGTACTCTTGGATTCTTCCCTTTGCCTCGTTGAAATCAACGGTGCCGGCCTTTTTCACGTCAGTCACTTTGATGATATGGTAGCCGAACTGGCTTTCCACCACATTGCTGACTTCTCCAGGCTTGAGGGCAAAGGCGGCCTGTTCAAAGGGGGGGACCATCTGCCCTTTGCCGAAATAACCGAGTTCACCACCATTTTTTGCTGAGCCGGGATCGCTTGATTCCTTTTTCGCCAGTTCGGCAAAATCTTCACCCGCCTTGATCTTCTTTAGCAGGGCCTCGGCCTTTTCCTTTGCCTTTTTCTTCTCGTCGGCGGTTGCCTTCTCGTCGGCGGCAATCAGGATATGACTCGCTTTTACACTATCGCCCGTCTTGAACTTATCGGGGTTTTCGTCATAGAATTTTTTCGCTTCGGCTTCGGTGACCGTCAACTTGCTGACGATCTCCTTGTCGATGTAGTTGTTGATGACGATGTTCTTGCGGGCCAATGTCTGCAGTTCTTTGTCAGTAAGGTTGTTGCTCTTCAGCTCCTTCTCGAAATCTGCCGGGGTAGCGTATTTTGCCTTGTTTTTGGCGATGATGTCGTCCACCTGCTTATCCAGGTCCTTAATTTCCAGTTTCTGCCCCGCCTGATAAATGAGCTCTGCAGCAATCAGCTGCTGGGTGATGGCGGTTTCGATCTGCTGCAGCATTTCCGGAGTGGGGGTCTGGTTCACAGGGTTTCTGGCTAGCGTTACCTTCATGGCCAGTTCCAGGTCGCTCCGCTTGATCGCGACGCCATTAACCTTGGCAACGGCGGTAGGCGCTGCCGCAGCTTTGACTTCCTTTGCCGGCTTTTTCTTTTCGGCGCCGGAGGCGATTCCGCCCAGCAGCGTCATGCCGACAATCAGGGAGAAAAGGGTGGTGAAGAGAGATTTTCTTGACAGATGCATGAAGTTTCTCCTTTAGGAAATTTATAATTTGCGAACTATACCATTTTTCACTTCGATAGCAAAGTGCAAACATCGGCATGGTGTATACAAAATATTTTATCTGCCATAACAGACATTCAGAGTTGACTTTATTCGTCGAATCTGGTTATATCCGATTCAGTCGTAATGATTGTAACTATTTAAAACAACTGAACAAATTATAGTTTGGCTAAAATTTACTCTGGATTTAGATGTTTTATTTTGCTTAAAAACGGATCGCAGGAGACCACCATGAAAACGACGAAATTCAGGAAGGTTATGGCAGCCAATCGGGGGGAGATCGCCATCCGCATCTTCCGTGCCTGCACCGAGCTCAGCATCAGTACCTTGGCTATCTATTCCGAAGAAGACAAGCTTTCCCTCCACCGTTATAAAGCGGATGAGGCCTATCTGATCGGCAAGGGGAAAAGCCCTATCGATGCCTATCTGGGAATTGACGAGATCATCGCCCTCGCCCTGAAAAAGGATGTGGACGCCATCCACCCCGGCTATGGCTTTCTCTCGGAAAACGCCGAATTCGCCGAAAAGTGCGAGGCGGCGGGGATCGTCTTTATCGGGCCGACGGCTGATATGCAGCGGCAGCTGGGGGACAAGGTGGCAGCCCGGAAGGTGGCTGTCGCCGCCGGGGTCACCGTGGTGCCCGGCACCGAAGAACCGATCGAGCATGAGGAAGAGGCGCTCATTTTCGCTAAGCAGTACGGTTATCCGATCATCATCAAGGCGGCTGCAGGTGGTGGGGGGCGCGGCATGCGGGTGGCCACCAATCGCAAGGAATTGGTGGAGGGGTTGGTCAGCGCCAGAAGCGAAGCGAAGGCCTCCTTCGGCAACCCGGCGGTCTTTCTCGAGCGCTATCTTGAGAACCCTAAGCATATCGAGGTGCAGGTGCTGGGGGACAACCACGGCAATCTGGTCCATTTCTATGAGCGGGACTGTTCCATCCAGCGCCGCCACCAGAAGGTGGTAGAATTTGCCCCCGCCCTCTGTCTGACGCCGAAGATGCGGAAGGAGCTCTGCGCGGCTGCATTGAAGATCGCGGGCAAGGTTGGTTATCGCAACGCTGGCACGGTTGAGTTCCTCCTTGACCAGGAGGGGAAACACTACTTCATCGAAATGAACCCGCGCATCCAGGTTGAACATACCGTCACCGAGATGATCACCGGCCGCAACCTGGTGCAGGCCCAGATCCGCGTGGCTGAAGGACA
>JANXYN010000125.1 GCA_025356035.1 Geobacteraceae bacterium | reverse complement strand
AGGCTTGCGGCGGAGGGTCTGGAGATGAAACCCAGGAAACATCGGCGTTGAATTTTTCATGGCGCATTATGCCATTTTTTGCCAATATTTTCAGCTTTTTTGCTATGGGGAAAAGCCTTAAACTAGCGCCATTCGGGACACTCCCCGTTTTTTCTCACTCCCCCACCTGCTCCCGCCCCTTCCCAATCAACCCCTTGAAATTCTCACCGGAAACGACCGGCTTCCTGGACTTCTCCTCGATATCCTTCCTCCTGCCGGCCACGGCCCCACCATCCTGGGCATCCTTCTTGAGAGGATCGAATCCGCGGGAATCCCATCTTGGGCATTCTTTTTGAGCGGCTCGGTGCAACTTGTTGGTGGGGACTGTTCGTCAAGGGTAAGGGCTGGTTTGCAGTAGACCTGCTCTGTACATCGGACATAAAAATACCCACCGGAGTGCGCATCGTTGAGAGGCGTGGCGGGTGTGTTATTTATAACATCCGCCGACGGCCTCTTATCTTTTGTTAGAAGTTGTTGAAGCATAGCAGTATTCTTGGGGTTTTTCCAGTTGTTTGGCAGGGATGGTCGGCGTCAAGCTTACCCTGACCAGAAAGGAGCCATGAGATGGGATGTTATGGGAATTGCCATGCCGACCCCTCCCTTCCGCCTCTTTTCCACTAACATTTCCAACCGGAATGCCGATAAGTCAAGGGAAACCAAGCGCCACCAGGCCACCAACCAGTTTATTGCCCCGTGCAGCCGGTGCAGGAGATCCCCCAATGAACCGGGAACAGTTATTCCTCGGACGACAACCAATTCTCGACCGCTCCGAAAAAATCATCGGCTTTGAATTGCTGTTCCGTTCCGCGGACTGCCTCAGCGCCAATGTCACCGATTACTTCCAGGCCAGCAGTTCAGTGATCTTCACAACCATTTCCGATTTCGGTATTGAAGAGGTGCTTGGCCCGCACAAAGGCTTCTTCAATGTGGATGCCGGCGTGCTGATGAGCGAAATGCTCGAGCTGTTGCCACGAGGCCAGGTGGTCATCGAGCTGCTGGAAAATATCGAGATCACCCCGGAGATCATCGAGCGTTGTGGGGAACTCAAACGCAAAGGGTTCTCCCTGGCACTGGACGACCACCTGTATGCCCCAGCCTTTGTCCCACTCTATGAGATAGTGGACATCATCAAGCTTGATCTGCTTGCTATTCCTCCTGAATCTCTGGCAGAGACCGTGCGCGTTTTTCGCCGCTGGCCGCTGCAACTCTTGGCAGAAAAGGTCGAAACCATCGAACAGCACCAGCAGTGCTTAGAGCTTGGCTTCGAGCTGTTCCAGGGCTATTATTTTGCCAGACCGTCGGTGATTATGCAAAACCGGGTGGATATCGCCAATCTGACCCTGATGCAACTACTGGATCAGGTCATGCGCGACGCGGAGATCAAGACTATCGAAGAGTCGTTCAAGCAAAATCCGAAACTGATCTACAACCTACTGCGGCTGGTTAATTCAGTGGCGCTAGGGATGAGAGAAAAGATTACCGCACTGCGTCATGCCATTACAGTGCTGGGGCGGGAACAGCTAAAGCGCTGGATCATGCTGGCGCTCTATTCCTGCAGCGAACAACATGGAGCCGGCTCCCCGCTCATGGAGCTTGCGACTACCCGGGGCAAGTTGATGGAACTGCTGGCGCAGAAGCAACACGTCACAGCAACGGTAAAAGATTATCCAGACCGCGCCTTCATGACCGGCGTGCTATCACTGGTCAACGTCCTGTTCAATGTCCCGATTGAAGAAGTGGTTGAGCACTGCAATCTCACCGACGACGTCCGCCAGGCATTGCTTAAGCGCGAAGGGGAACTCGGTTTGCTGCTGAGCCTGACCGAGCATCTTGAACGGTCTGATTTTGTCAGTTTGTCCGCAATGGCCCCCAAGGTCCGCCTCACCTTCGAGCAGATCCAAGATGCCCATCTGGCTGCAATCAAATGGGCGAACCGGCTGAATTATGGCGACCAGGGGAAAGTCTGACCCACTTTCACCGGACCTTTATTCCCAAGGGCATTCAAGCCCGCTTTGCCAGCCGCTGTCTGACCACCTCGAACAACAGTATCCCACCAGCTACTGAGGCGTTAAGGGAACTCACCCCCCCCTGGAGGGGAATCGCCACCTGGAAATCACATTTTTTTGCCACGAGCGGCCGGATCCCCTCTCCTTCACTGCCAATGACAAGGGCCACATTGCCGGTCAGCTCCTGCTCGTAGATGGTTGTAGCCACGTCGCCAACCGCGCCGTAAATCCAGAACCCCTCTTGTTTCAGCTCCTCCAGGGTCTGGACAATGTTGGCAACCTGGCTGATCGGGATGGTCTCAACCGCTCCAGCCGAGGCCTTTTCCACCGCGGGAGTGACACCTACTGCGCGATCCTTGGGAATTATCACCCCCTGTGCTCCGGCACAGGCGGCACTGCGAATGAGTGCCCCCAGGTTATGGGGATCCTGCACGCCATCCAGGACTAAAACCAGCCCGTTCCGACCGGTTGACCGCCAATGATCAAGCAGCTCGGCAAAGTCGGCATAGGCAAACGCCTCCACCCGCAACGCCACTCCCTGGTGGTGCTCGCTGCCGCATAATCTGGCGAGGTCACGCTTCTCGCGTTTACGGACCGCCACCCCCCTTGCAGCAGCAAGCTCGAGGATTTTTGCCACCCGCCGGTCCCCTTCTCCGGCGACAAAAAGTTCGAAGGCCCTCCTGCTGCTGCGGAGAGCCTCCATCACCGGATTCATACCGTAAATTATCTCTTCTTTCATTGAAAAATCCTTTGAGGAGTCAGGAGTCAGGAGTCAGAAGTCAGAATGGAAAGCCTTCTGGATTCTGGATTCTGGCTCCTGGCTCCTGGCTCCTCACGTTCATGATCTCGTCCACAATCATCTCGACCGCTTTAAGGGGATCGGGGGCGGCACTGATGGGTCGGCCTATCACCAGGTAGTCGGCACCAGCGGCCACCGCCTCGGCGGGGGTCATGATCCGTTTTTGGTCGTCGGCTGCGGCAAACGTCGGACGTACCCCGGGGGTGACGATGAGAAACTCGTTGCCACACGCAGCCCGGATCAGGGGGACCTCCTGGGGAGAAGCCACCACTCCGTCAACGCCGGCATTTTGCGCAAGTTTTGCCAGCCGCACCACCATCTCCGGAACCGGCAGGTCAATCCCCACTTCCCGCAGGGTCGCCTCACTGGAGGAGGTGAGAATGGTCACCGCCAGCACCTTGGCCCGCTCCTTTCCCTGAAATTCTTTATCCAAGGTCGCGACGGTTTTCGCCATCATCTCGTAACCGCCGAGGGCGTGAAGATTAACCAGTCGCGCACCAAGCCGCACCGCTTCCAGGGTGGCCATGGCCACCGTGTTCGGTATATCGTGGTACTTGAGGTCAAGGAAAACCTCCCCCCCCGCCCGGCGGATCATCCGCACCACTTCGGGACCGGCAGCGGTAAAGAGCTGTTTCCCTACCTTGAACATCCCGACCCGGCCGGCGAGAAGCGCAACCCAGCGCACTGCGTCTGCACTGCTCTCTACATCAAGGGCAAAGATGATCCTGGAACGGGCCTGATCTCTGGTCATATCAATCCAAATGTACAGTTATATTTGTGCCACCACCCCTCACCCCCAGCCCCTCTCCTAGCTGGAGAGGGTGGCCGAAGGCCGGGTGAGGGAGATTGGATCTTGGCTAGTCTTTAGCCTGCTGTAATGCCTCTCCAACCAACTCTTTCACCTTGGCCACCGCCTCGGCCAGGGGTAGCAGCTGGACTTCCCCGGTCTTCCGGATCTTCAGCTCCACGTTGCCGTCGGCCAGATTCTTGCTCCCCACCACGATCCGCAGCGGAATGCCGATCAGATCGGCATCCTTGAACTTGGAGCCGGGGCGCTCATCCCGGTCATCCAGCAGTCCCTCCACGCCGGCATCGCACAGTTGCTGATAGATCGTCTCTGCGGCGGCCATGACTGGCTCTTCCTTGACGTTTACCGCCGAGATGATGCAATGGAACGGGGCGATGGGAAGCGGGAAGATGATGCCGTCCTTGTCGTGGTTCTGCTCAATGCAGGCAGCAACGGTGCGGCTGATGCCGATCCCGTAGCACCCCATGAAAATGATCTGCTCCTTGCCGTCGGCATCGAGATAGCTCGCCTTCAACGCCTTGGAATACTTGGTGCCGAGCTTGAAGACGTGCCCCACCTCGATTCCGCGCCACATCTCGAGGGTCCCGCTGCTGCAGCGGGGACAAGGGTCGCCGTGGGTGACATTACGGATGTCGGCAAAGGCTGTAACCTGGCAGTCGCGGTCCAGATTCACATTCTTCAGGTGGAGATCTTTTTCATTGCCCCCGGTACTGAAATTGCGCAGTTCCTTCACCGCCAGGTCAGCAATAATGCGCACTTTCAGCCCAACTGGCCCGGCAAATCCCACCGGCGCGCCAGTGACCTTCGTCACCACTTCGTCAGGGGCCATTTCCAGAGTATGACAATCAAGATAATTTTTTAGCTTGATCTCGTTAAGGTCATGGTCCCCACGCAGAAGGGCCAGCACCGGTGTACCATCGGCCACCAGCACCAGGGTTTTCAGCATGGCGGAGGCGGGCACCCCGAGGAACGCCGTAACCTCCTCGATGCTACGCTTGCCCGGGGTAGCAACCCTTTCCAGGGGGCGCGGCTCGGCGTGCTCCGCCGCACCGGCACTCCTGGCTTCAGCCTTTTCCACATTGGCGGCATATTCGCAGACGCTGCAGGAAACAATGGCGTCCTCGCCTGACTCGGCCAGCACCATGAATTCATGGGAGGCAGTGCCGCCAATGGAGCCGGTATCGGCCTCTACCGCACGGAACCGGAGTCCGCAGCGCTCGAAGATGCGGCGGTATGCCTTATACATCTTGTCATAGGAGAGGTCGGCGGCCTTCTCATCCACGTCAAAGGAGTAAGCGTCCTTCATGATGAACTCGCGACCACGCATGAGGCCGAAGCGAGGGCGGATCTCGTCGCGGAATTTTCCCTGGATCTGGTAGAGGTTCAAGGGGAGCTGCCGGTAACTCTTTACCTCGCGCCGCACCAGATCGGTAATGATCTCCTCATGGGTGGGACCGAGGCAAAAGCCGGCGTCCTTGCGGTCCTTGAAGCGGAGCAGTTCCTTGCCGTACTGTTCCCAGCGCCCAGACTCCTGCCAGAGCTCCGCCGGCTGCACCGTGGGCATAAGCAGCTCGATGGCGCCGGCACGGTTCATCTCCTCACGGACGATATTCTCCACCTTCCGGATGGAGCGGAGCCCCAGCGGCAGGTAGTTGTAGATACCGGCCGCCAGTTTCCTGATCATGCCTGCCCGGAGCATCAGCTGGTGGGAAACGACCTCCGCGTCGGAGGGGGTCTCTTTTACCGTCGGGATGAAATACTGGGAATAGCGCATGGAACGGTTCCTTTTTTAAATACGTAAGGGCGCATGGCATGCGCCCTGAATCACGATGTCATGATGAAAAGGGCGCACGCGGTGCGCCCCTACGATTTCTCCTTAACGATTTTTTCCACTTCGGCCACCAGGGCATCGGCCAGCTCGTGCTCCGGCACCTTGCGGACCACCTCACCGTTTCTGAACAGGAGTCCTTCCCCCTTGCCGCCGGCCACCCCCACATCGGCCTCGCGGGCCTCACCCGGACCGTTCACCGCGCACCCCATGACCGCCACGGTCAGGTGCTGGTCGATATTCTGCAGCCGTCGTTCCACCTCTTCGGCTACACCGATCAGGTTGATCTGACAGCGGCCGCAGGTGGGACAGGAAACAAAGTTGATCCCCTTCTGCCTTAGAGCTAGCGCCTTCAGGATCTCCCAGCCGACCCGTACTTCATCCACCGGTTCGCCGGTCAGCGAAACCCGCATGGTGTCGCCAATTCCCTCGGCAAGCAGGATGCCAAGCCCCACCGAAGACTTGATGGTGCCCGAGAAGATGGTCCCTGCCTCGGTGATACCGATGTGGAGAGGATAATCAACGCTTGCGGAGAGGAGCCGGTAAGCCGCCACGGTCTTCACTACGTCGGAGGCTTTCAGCGAAATCTTGATCTGATCATAGCCAAGCTCTTCGAGTATCCGCACATGACCAAGGGCCGATTCGACCATGGCCTCGGCGGTGGGATGACCATACTTGGCCAGCAGTTCCTTCTCCAGAGAGCCGGCATTGACTCCGATGCGGATCGGCACCTGTCGTTCACGCGCCGCCTGCACGACCTCTGCCACCTTCCATTTTTCACCAATATTGCCGGGGTTGAGGCGCAGCCCGTCGACCCCGCCGGCAACAACCGTGAGGGCCAGCTTGTAATCGAAATGGATGTCAGCTATGACCGGAATGGGGCTCTGACTCTTGATCTTGCCGAGAGCCTCGGCAGATTCCTGGTCGAGCACCGCGCAGCGCACCAGCTCGCAGCCGGCTGCAGCCAGGGCTTTAATCTGCGCCAAAGTTGCCGCCACATCACGGGTATCGGTGTTGCACATGGACTGCACCGAGCAGGGCGCACCGCCACCAATCTTG
>JANXYN010000071.1 GCA_025356035.1 Geobacteraceae bacterium | reverse complement strand
GGAAGCGCTCCTTGCCGCGGATAAACGCTTCAACGTGGGCCACAGTCCGGTCACGGGAGCCGTTGTCCACCACTACCACTTCGTCATGTGAACGGAGATGGCGGGCCACGCTGGCAAGGCAAGCGTCAATGGTCTTCTCGGAGTTATAGGTGACAATGACGATTGACGCAAACAGGTTTGGTATGATCGTGGTCTCGTTAAGCCTGAGGAAATCGGGGGTGATGACCTTTCCCCACAACTCCTGCAGTCTCATGAGGTTATCGTTTTCCTTCACCCGCCGCTCCACGCCCGACTTTGATTCGTGGTGGATCACCACGCTTGCCGGTTCGTAGATGATCTCATGGCCGGCCTGGACGACCTTGAAACAGAGGTCCACATCCTCATAGCCATTCCAGTATAGCTCATCGAACCCGCCAACCTCGCAAAAGACCGATTTGCGAATGGCGAGGCAGGCTCCGGTCACGGCAGAAACCCGCCGCAGTTCGCTGAATTCCGCGACATTTTTCTGGCGGTAGCCAATATGCCAAGGGTTGATGGGGAGGCCGAGCACGTCGTCCCGTACGATGGCGACGCCTGCATGCTGGATGGTGCGATCGGGGTAGAGGAGTTTGTTGCCCACGATCCCCGTGCCAGCCGAGGCGGCAAAGATAGCCGTGAGCGGTTCCAGCCAACCCGGTTCGGGCTCCGTATCGTTGTTGAGAAATAGGATGATTTCTCCGGCTGCCGCTGCCGCGCCCTGGTTGCAGGCGCAGGCGAAGCCCCGGTTCTCTGCGTTGGTGATGACGTTAACCGCACCCCCCATCCGGCTCAGGAGCTCGGTGGTACCGTCGGTGGAGCCGTTGTTGACGACGATAATTTCGTAGCTGCCGGCCGGGGTGTTGGTTTTAAGGGCGTTCAGGCACTGTTCTGTCAAGTCGGCCCTGTTGAAGAGCGGGATGACGATGGAGACCGGCACGCTGCCGACCGAGGCAAGGAGCTCCCGCGCGGCAGCATTGTTTGGTTCCAGCTGGAGAATCCTTGCGCAGACACTCCGCGTCTGCTCCTGCTCACCCAGGGCGGCGTGGACTACGGCGGCCCCGTGGAGCGCATCCAGGTCGGCGGGGTGCTGGCGCAGTATCTGCTGATAACTGCTGAGAGCTTTCTGTGCTGCACCAGCCACCAGCCAGGCATCGGCCAGGTTCTTCCGGTACGTGACGTTGGCCGGAGCCAGACCCACCGCACGCTCATAACTGGCAATGCTCTCCGCCTCCTTGCCGGTCATCTGGTAAAGGACGCCGAGATCGTTGTGGGCGAGGGTACTGTCCGGCTCGCTGATGAGGAAATTTTCCAATAATTTGATTGCGCCGGGGAGGTCTCCTGCGGCCGCCAGGCGCGCTGCTTCGGCAGCACAATCGTTTGCCGGGTTTTTGTCAGTAGGGACCACCTGGCCGAGGAGCCGATCGATGGCCCGCCACGCATCGAGATCCCAGACCTGCTCCTTCACGAGCAGAGTGAAAAAGGTGGCGGCATTGCGGAAATGGCCGAGATCGCCGCAGATGGCACCAAGTCGGAGTAATGTCTGCCGCTCAATTGAATCAATGGCGAGGATGCGGAGCAGGACTTGTACCTCCTTCTCCAGGTCGGCCATTGCCGCAAAACATGCCGCAACCAGTTTCAGATTGGCAACGGTTTCCCCACTGACTCCTATGGCTGCATCCGCGCAACGGAAGGCATCCTCAGCCTCACCCCGCCCCAGGAGCACACTGGCAAGAAGGCGCAGCGCATCCGCGTGTTGCGGGTCCAGGAGCAGGACCCGCTCCAGGAAAAATTGCGCCTCGGTAAGGTTATCGAAGCGCTGGGAGATCTGGCCGAGGGCATAGAGTGTCTCCACGTCGTCGGGCGCATCGGCGAGGATGCCGTTGTAAAGAAGCAGCGTCTCTTCCACCTGGCCAAGCTCCACATAGACGTAATCGGCATGGTTCTTTCGGTAGACGAGGTTCTGGGGATCCGCCGCCACTGCTTGCTGGAAATGGGCAAGCGCAAGCTCTTTTTTCCCTTCCCGGTAATAAAGGACTCCCAAGTCGTTATGGGGGGCGGCAAGTGCAGGCGCTGTGGTTAAGAACTCTTCCAGAAGGCTGATTATCTTGCCGGGGTCGCTCCCCGCGATGGTCGCCTGAATTTGCCGGTAACGCTCGGTTGCCTGATCCTTCGGTGCCGCCATGTTTTTTATATAGAGCGCCATTATTGCCCCCCGTTGCTGAATGAATGCTGCGTGTCGATGCGGCCGCGCAGGTGTGCCAGCAGTGGGCCAGCTTCTGGCAACTCTCCATATAATCCTTCCAGCGAAGAAAAGATTGTCTCTGCTTCTGCGATTTTCCCGCAATGCCGGGCAAGGAGCAGGGCGTAGGCCATGTCGATCGGGTGAGCGTCCGAAATCTTCGACTGATCCAGGAATAGGCGGAAGGCATGTTCCGGCGCGCCGTTACTTAGCTCGAACAGGGCAAAGTTGCGAATTGCCCCCCCGTTCGTATCGTCCAGCTTTGCGGCAAGACTGAACGCCGCGCGGGTCCGCTTCGTCTTCCCCGCAGCCTCGAACTTCTCTCCCCGTGCCATGAGGAAATCGACGCTCACCTGCCTGCGTGTTTCGCGCAGCCTGTCGAGACATTCCGCCAGCGCTGGATGGATGAGCCGCTTACGCAGGACCCGGAGCTGGTTTGCCATAAACCGGGTCTTGTCGCTCCGCGCCACATTGGTGATCTGGCCGGTTCCCGAGGTGGCCTCCGATTCGCGCAGATAATGGTCGGCAGTGACCCGGCTCACGTGGTAGGGGTAGGCAAAGACCGCAAGCCGGCGCCAGAGATCCCAGTCAATCAGAACCTGCAGGTGCTCGTCCATCCCTCCCGCCTCCTGGAACAGGCGTCGATCGTGCATAACCACGATTCCCTGGATGAAGTTGCGGAACACCAGGTCCCGGACCGTGACTTGATGGCTGTAACGCAGCTGCCGCTCTGTTTCCGTAAACTTGCCGTTTTGCTCCACCAGCCAGACATCGTAGGCGTCGGTGTATGCCATCCGCAGTCCCGGAATGGTCATGAGGGGGAGGAGGAGCCGCTCCAGGTGGTCCGGGTACCAGATGTCGTCGTCGTCCAGGTGGGCGATGAACTCCCCCCGTGATGCCTCGAAGCCACGATTGATCGCATGTCCCTTCCCCCGGTGCTCGGCGAGGGAGACGAGGCGGAGGCGCGGGTCGTGGCAGTTGGCGACGATATTATCCACCGCCTCGCCGCCATCGTTGACGATGATGAGCTCCCAGTTCGGATAGTGCTGGGCCTGGATCGATGCGATCGCGGCAGGGAGGAACCGGCGGCGGTTGTAAGTGCTCATCAGAATCGAGACCAGAGGCGGCGCCTCGCTGCGGAAGGAATGAACGCGGCTCTTCTCCGCCAACACCCTTTCCTTGGCGGCAGCCAGGTTTTGGGTAGTCTGCAGCAGTTGCTGCGCCCGCAGGTCGAAGCTGAAGCGCTGCACTACTTCCTGCCGCAGCTTGTCAATTTTGCTCGTCGCCTTGCTGTTCCCGCTGAGCAGGTCGTCTACCAGTTTCTGCAACTCGTCCCGGGTCTTATAGTTAAAGACCGGAAGCACCTCGTCCATTCCCGCCACGCTGTCGGAAACGACGATCGCGCCGCAGGCGGCCGCATCGAAGGTGCGGTTGTTGACGAAGCCGTGGGACTTCATCTCCGGCTGGTGGTCGTTAAGGACGATGCGGCTGCTGTTATAGACCATGGGCAACTCATGCCAGGGGACGAACTCACCTTGCCAGACCCCCTCCGGAAGTTTGTCTTCCCAGCCGGCTCCCCAAACGGCTAGACGATGGCTGGTGGGGAGCAGATCGGCGATAATCTGCCGCATCCCGAGGCGGTCTGCGCCGTTGTTGTTGCCGACGAAGACCAGGTCGAAACGCTTCTCTAACCCAAGGGGCCGGAACTGTTCCGGGTCGGTGGCCTGGAGGAAGGGGAGTACCGGGATGGATAGTTCCTTCCGCAGCTTCTCGGCGTGGGGGAGCGATGCCACCAGTACCGCGTCGTAGCCGGAAAGCTCCTCTATGGTATGCAGCGTCGGGTGGTTGAGCATCCACATCACGTTTACGTGGTATGGCTTCGGTATGTAGCGCGACAAGCCCTTCAGGTGGACCACCAGGTCGATATCCAGGTCGTCCCGTCCCCATTCGTTAAGGTAGTGGATCTCGCAGTGGTGGCCCAGGCGGCAGAGCGACTTTGCCAGGCACTCCGCGAAGTAGATGTCGCCCCAGTTATTGTAAGTGCGGTCGGGGGTGCCGATCTTGATCGCTATCCGCTGCGGTTCGGCCGGCCGTTGCCGCTCCCCTTCCGGGAAAGCATAATTAAAGTCATCCTGCACCAGATTGTAGCGCCATTTACGGAAGGTCCGCGCCAGGTTCTGCGGGCGGGAGGCCATTCTCCCGTCGCTCACACTTTCATGATGGACTACGACACAGTCGGGGCGATAGATCGCTTCCTGTCCCTTTTTCCCGTAGCGCAGGCAGAGGTCGATGTCTTCGTGGCCGTTGACGAACTCCTCGTCGAGCATGCCGAGCCGGTAAAATTCCAGCCGGCGTACCGCCGCGCAGGCCGCGGTTACCACCGGAAAAGAGCGGCGCATGCTGACTAGCGGGTGATCGGCCGGCAGCCGGTGGTGAATATGGAACGGGATCTGGTCCCGGCCAATAGCTACCCCGGCGTGCTGGATTGTTCCATCCGGATAAAGGAGCCGGCCGCCGACGATGCCGGTCTGCGGCTTGTTTGTCAACTCGTCAACGAGCGCGTTAAGCCAGCCGGGCTGCACTTCGGTATCGTTATTGAGGAACACCAGGAAATCGCCGTGGGCGAGGAGGGCTCCCTGATTGGTGGCGCGGGCAAAGCCGAGATTCTCCTCGTTACGCCAAGCTTTGACCGTTCCACGCAGGCTAGCCAGATACTCCGCCGTCCCGTCACTGCTGGCGTTGTCCACGACGATCAGCTCGAAGGGGACCTTGCCGCTGTTGTTCCGGACGCTCTCGATTGCCTTTTGCGTGAAAGCGAGCTTGTTGAAGACTGGCATGACGATGGAGACGAGGGGCCTTGACACTGCTGAAACCGGCTTTGGCGTGCGGCAAACGGCGAGCCAGAACTCGGCATCGGGATCGAGACCTGCACGGACGGCATATCGCTCATCCAGAGATTTAGCCGGCGCCTGATGGAAAAAGGTTACGTCGGCGAACCGGTCTCCAAGCATCGCGGCGAAATGGCCGCTGTTTAGATCCCGCAGATGGAACTCGTTGCGATCGCTGCCGTGCTGGATCGGGTTGGGGAGCGAGATGATGAACGCCCCTTCCGGCTTCAGGTGGCGGACGGCAGTGTCAAAGAGTGCATGATGGTCGGCCAGGTGCTCGATCACCTCGAAGTTGGTAACAACATCAAAGGTTTCACTGAGATCGACGGCAGTGACATCCCCCTGGCGGTAGATATTGGAGCCAAGTTGGGATAAGTTCTTGGCCAGAGCTACCGCCTCGGCGGAAAGATCGATGCCGGTGCCGTGGTGGGGCTCCATCAGGGAGAGGCCGTATCCCGCGCCGCAGCCGAGATCGAGGACCGATTTTCGCGCCGCGTGGGAGGCGGCGAAGCGGTAGCGTTGCAGGTGTGACAGGAGTGTCCCGTACGGGGAAATCCCCGGCAGCATCCGTTCGCTGGCGGTCGCGACCGGCGCCTGCGCGATATTGGTGGCCATGGCGAAAATTTTCGGGAGCGGCGCGCCATTTTCCAGGAGTGCCGCGAGTTCAGCCTCGGCCGCATCAGCCAGCCGGCCGAGCAGTTCATCTCCAGCCGGCGCCAGCAGAGCCGGGAAGTAGTAGCAGGGAACGCCTTCCTCTTCGCGCCGTTCAACCATCAGGATGACGCACTTTGCGCCGTCCGGGGCGGCCAGGGTAAAATCGAGGAAAAGCGGTTGGCGGTCGCGAAAATTCACCTGTTCGCCGCGTAATTCCGTCAGTTCCCACGTGCGGGATGAGAGCGCCGCCACGGCCGAAGGCCGAAGAATCTGGAACGGATCCACCTCCGCTGTCTGGAAAATCCTCATTTTATCCCCTTTCGTTCAGCATGCTTGTCCTTGGCTGCCGGAGCCCGGCTGATCACCAGGACGTCCTGGTATATGTTGTCGGTCTTCCTGCCGCACCAGCTGCCATGGGCGACCTTTTCGGTGTTAAGCCCGCACGATTCGAAGAGCTGTTGCAACCACCCCTCATCGTAGCCGATGGCATGGAGAGGGTCTTCGGGATTGAGATAGCGGCAATGGTCGTTTAGCAAGAGTTTCATGGCGATGGTGCTCTTTCCGTCTTCGATGAGGCGGAGCGACTCGTCGGTGAGGAGAAAGAAGGTGGCGTAGCAGCGCCCACCCACGGCCAGGAGTCGGCCGATCTCCTTCAGATAATGGCGGACCTCCTCCTCGTACATGTGGGTGAAGACGCTCGTCAGGCAGATGACGTCGAAGGAGGCGTCGGCATAGGGGAACGCCACTTCCTTGGCGTCAAACCTGCCAGCCGGGTTATAGCGGTCGTTACGGACGTCCAAGTGGACAAAACGGAAGCGTGGGTCAAGGCTGCCAAGCTGGTCGCGGCACCATTCCGAATGAAGCTTGAGGATTTCGAGTCCGGTGTATTGGCCCTGAAAACAGCCGCAGCGCATGATGGCGTGGGCGAGCCGACCGTAGCCGCTGCCGATGTCGAGAATGCGGGAGTCGTCACGCAGGCCGGCGACATCCTGCAGTTCCTTGACTAGGCGGTCGCCGATTGAGAGGAATTCCTCCGGAGTTTCTGCCATAAAGCGGAGTTGGTCTGGAGGGAGAGGAATTGCCTTCCCAGATTTTTGAGTCTCTTCCCTGTTCTTTTTCGATGTATCGTGAAGAGTGGTTGACCTTGCCTTATAGGCGATATTCTTCGAAGCAGTTACGGCATGGAGTTTATCAAGGATATTATCATTTCCTTGAATACTACCGACACTTTTCACGAGTTGTGAAGGGAGTTTCTGGCCATAGCAATCCAGTATCCAAGATTGGTAGGTTGCCACAAGCCTTGTCAGATTGTGCGATTTAGGCCAAGTTTTTCTTGAAGCACACGCCGTACAACCTGGTTTGAAATATTTCCCATTTACTATCCCCTTACGCAATGAAGAATATCCTTCGCCATTCCAAACGTCGAGGCCGGTACCATCTCCAGTTGAACCCAACATGTATTCATGACTCCCCCAATAGCAGCAGGGTTTAACCAAACCATCGCTTGCGACATAAAATGTTTGGAACGGCTCAAGGCATGGTGGAGTTATACCTAAGCCATCATCAAAGTCTTTGTCATTGCTATCGATGTCCAGAAATACAGTTGTCTTGTGAGTGCATTCAGATTGAACTGGTTTTTCGTATTTTATCGTTGAAATGTGTTCTTTCATTTTATCTATAGTAAAGTCATACTGAGTGATATTTTCATCATACTGCTCAGTAGTAATACCAAAGACCTTGTCCGACAACTCTTTATGTAGATTACTATCACCATGTACCAAGGACTTCTCAAACGAACCGGTAGAGAGGGTAATGCCTTTTTCTTTTGCCCTTTGTTTTGCCATCTCCAACACAATTCCTTCTACTTCGGGGCGCAAAATCGCAATCTGGGAATGAATTTGCGGCAAGTTGGGGGCACCATAGAGCTGCGATAAAATAATTTCATCAACCCCGCAATCTGCCATAAGGTCAACAAATGCAACTAGATCGTTGACATGGTCTCGGAAGCTTAAGGAATTGACAGCAACATATGGATATTTAGTGCCTGTTTTTCTTTTAATTGCTGCAAGCCTTTTCATGTTAGAGATCACGCGCTCAAAATCACAGCCAATATAAATGTTTTCATAAACTTCTTTCTTGGCTCCGCTGAACGAGAAAGTAATACGATTTACTTTCTTGTCGACGACAAATTGACACGTTTCTTCATCCAGATGCATTCCATGTGTAAAAAAATGTATCATAACTCGATAAGAGGCAATATAATCTATTATCTCCTTAAACTGCTTGTGTATTGTTGCCTCACCAAATCCAAAACAATTCACATTGAGTGCATACGGTAATATGTCCTTTAAGTTCTTTATCATTTCGAAATCGATAAACCTGCCGTTTGCTTTGATACTTACGAGTCTGTCCGGATTAAGTGCGCTGAAATGGCCACACATCACACACTTCATATCGCATATATTGCTGCTCTCAATAAATATATTAACAGGGTACTTAGGCACTTCTTGGCCATTAGAGAAATTGATGAATGAGTTTATCGCTTCAATTTTTTTGCTCAGCAAAGCGTTACTATCTTTGTTATCATTGTCCTTGGCACACCAATAGATCTCCTCATTTCGAATGATGCCATATCCATCGGGAACTTCATCTCCAAATTGATCAAGACGAAGATTAAAGCCTGCTTGCTTCAACCGATCACCATAATCTCTACCATACCAGCGGACATGGTCATCCTGACCGAAGTGACGTTTCCGTTCTTCCGGGGTGACTATTGATGGGTCTTCATAGGTAGTATCCAGTTTGGGGTCGATAGGTACCTGCAGTATTGCCCACCCCCCCGGCTTCAAAACCCTGTAGAGTTCGGCCATGGCCTTTCGGTCGTCGGGGATATGTTCGAGCACGTGGCTGCAGAGGATCACATCGAATGAGTCATCGGGGAAAGTGATGTCGGTGATGTCCATCTTGACCATGGCCAGAGGCGAATAGAGGTCGGCACTGACGTAGTCGAGGTTTGGCAGGGTGCGCAAGGCGTCCTGGAAAATCTTTTCCGGCGCGAAGTGGAGCACCCGCAGCTTGTCACGGAAGAGGTTCGTCTTTTGCTGCAGGTAGAGCCAGAGGAGCCGGTGCCGTTCCAGGGATCCGCAGCGGGGACAGCAGGCGTTGGGTCTCAGATTCGGGCCGCCGGAGATAAAAGATCGAAAGCTTCCGCCGCAGCAGGGGCAAAATGCCCGGTCTGATGCGTCTTGCCTGGTCAGGGCAGGGATGAAGGAATAGAGGTCGGCAAGGTTGGTCCGTGCCGCCCAGTTATCCGCCTTCCGGTCGATGGCCCGATAAAAGAAGGTCTCAGCCTCCGCCAGGTTTCCGTCGCGGTAGGCGAGTGCCCCAAGGTCGTTGAGCGCATCGCTGTCGCCGGGAACACGCTCCAGGGCCTGCGCGAACAGCGAGCGAGCCGCTTCCACCTGACCGGCTTCGAAGGCAAGTTCCCCCGTCAGCACCAACTGCTCCGGGGCAATCTCCGGTGCAGGGATGGTGATAACTGCCGGAGTTCCCTGCAGTTCGCCGCTTTTTTTCGAGCGGAATACCACCGAGTTGTAGAGAAAGAAGGCCAACATCTCGCCGCGCTGACGGCGCTCGAGATAGCGCCGATAGGAAACGTCTTCGAGAATCAGCGGAATTTGCGAGATGTCATAAAAGGTGGATTGATGGGCGATATCCGTAGTGAAGCCTTGATTCGTCAGCAGGCTGCCAAGATCGTCGCCAAAATCGTTATAGACAAGGGTTCCCGCCGGCCGGAGCGGATCGCCGTGGTAGACAGGGGGGAGCAGAAAGTCAGTTTTTCCCTGTCCGGGCCGCGCCCGGAGCACCGTGTTGCTCCCCTCGTGGAGCGGCACGGTGAAGATGTGGGACCCTCCCGTTTTCAGCACCCGCTCGATTTCGGCAAACGCCTGCCAGGGGTTGGCGATGTGCTCGAACACATCCTGGGTGATGACCAGATCGAAGCTTTCAGCGGCGAAGGTGAGCCTCTCCAGGTCCTCGCAGCGGACTTCGGAAGAGCTGTTTGCCCCCAGTGGTACGTCGTCGTAATACTCGGAGCAGACGTAGCCCGGCAGTGAACGGAGCAGTTCATGCACAGGGCCGTTTGCCGCCGCTTCGTAGATCGCCAGGTGCTGGAGGGCGGTCAGGCTTTCGGTGAGGGAGCGGCAGCCGCCGAAGGTATCGAGAATTACCTGTGCTAGATCACGCGTCCGTTGCGAGGCTTTACACTCTGGGCAATGGGTTTCCCGGAGGCTAAAGTCGTCCCGTTTCGAGGCGAAAACCACCTGCTTTCCGCAAACGGTGCAGATGGAGGGGGCAATTTCCTCAGCCGTGAAACCTCGATCCCTTTGGGGAGTCGTCACACCGTCAGCATTCGCCACAAATTGGGCCATGTTCTTCTCCATGAACTCACGGAAAGTAGCTGGCTCGCCCAGCAGTTTGAACCCTTCCGCAGTGAGAGGATCTTGTACGTCACTTGCAGAGAAATTGTCGATTACCTGTTTATTGGTTCCCGTACAGAGGTCCTTCAGGAATTGATAGGGGCAGCGGTGGCAGATCGTACTTGGTGCCGCCAGCTCTTTGTCGCCACAGGTGTCAAGGAACCCGCGAGCCGAGCGAAAGCGGTCGTTGTTCCATAGGTCGATGAAGTGTTGGCCGTTATCCAGCTGACCGAAATCCTCGGCAACCTTGTCGACTGCGCAACAGGGGGAAACGGTGCCATCGGCATTGACGGCGGAGTAGTAATAATGCCAGGCGCAGGTATTATCCTTGCCGGCAGCTTTGATCCCCGGTTCGCAGTAGCGTGAAAATGGCCAGCCCGGATTTTTGCGGGTAGATTCGTCGGCACGATGTTGAGGGAGCCACTCCGGATGCTTTGCCACATCGATGATGGCGTCCTTGGCGGCAAAGCTGATGCCGATCTTCTGGCAATAGTCCCGTGCCAGTTCGACCTCATGCTCGTTGAAACTGAAGAGGAGAAACTTCCAGGTGATGTCGGTGGTGAGGCCGAGCTTATCGCGCAGCAAGGCAAGCCTCGTGACGTTTTCCTTGGCAAGTTCGAAGGACCCTCCCAGGCGGTAGGTTCCATACGTAGCTTGGGAGAAGCCGTCAATGGAGACTACCACATTGTCCACTCCCGACTGGAGGAACTCGCCGAGTTGCAGGTCGGAGAGATCAAGGGACAGGTTAGTGTTTAAGTCCACATAAATATCGTGAGATTTCGCCAGCCTTATGAATTCGGGGAGATGCTTGTTGAGGAGAGGCTCGCCCCAGTTATAGAGAGAGACCATGAAAAGGTAAGGGCCCAGCTCCTCCATGAGGCGTTGAAACAGTTCCGGGGTCATCAGGGACGACGGTCGCTTCCGCCGTGGCGGGTTTGTGCCGTCTCCATCTTCAACGCACATGGCGCATTGAAGATTGCAACAGGAACTGGGATTGATAAAAAGGATATATGGCAAGGAAGGGATGTTCGGCATTCCGGTGAGCCGCGCGTACTTTGCGAGTAGATAATTGCGGAAGGCCTTTGTCGTTTGCTTGTGAAAGCGCATGCATATTCCTCGGCGTCAATGGTCCCTGTTGGCGGCTGACTAAGCGTATTCAGAGACCTAGCAACTGGCGTGCCAGAAGTAGATAACCTGCTTGAATAACGGCTCTTTTTGGATATGTTGACGAAGAGTGAATCGGTGGGGGAACCGGCGGTTGTCAAAGTTTTGAAGGAGGAGGGCCATTCCCGGCTTACCTTGCCGCCGGGAAGGTGATCTACTGCTGGAGCGCAGCTCTCCGCCAATGAGCGAAGAACGAGTGTGTGGAAACTATAGAATGAAGTCGGTACTAAGAAAATTCGAGCGCCGCTCCCGGACAATCTTGCCGATCAGGGCCTGGTTGAGCTCGGTCGCCTTGGCCGCCACCAGGGTGCGGATGGAAAAGGCGCGCAGGGCATCAGAGACGGAGAGGGTGCCGACCGCCGAGTCCTTACGGCCGGTAAAGGGGAAAACGTCGGGGCCGCGCTGACACTGGCTGTTGAGGTTGACCCGGCAGACCTGATTGACCAGCGGGTCGATCAGGCTGGCGAGCTGTTCCGGGTCCCGGCTGAAGATGCTTACCTGCTGGCCGTAGTCTGAGTCGGCGATGTAGCGGATCGGCGTTTCAATGTCGGTGAAGGGGATGACCGGGATGACCGGGCCGAACTGCTCCTCCCGGTAGAGCCGCATCTGCTCATTGACCGGGTAGACCACGGCCGGTGCGAAAAAGGTGGCGTTGACCGCTCCCCCACCGCTATTGACCACGCTGGCGCCATGGCTGACGGCATCGTCTAGCAACCCGGTCAGGTAGTCAGTTTTTCCTTCTTCGGGGAGCGGGGTGATCACCACCCCCGGCTGCCATGGCATCCCGCAACTGAGGTTATTGACCGCCCGGGCCAGCCGCTGCAGGAAGTCGGCGGCGATCTGCTGGTGGACGAAGAGGATCTTGATGGCGGTGCAGCGCTGGCCGTTGAAGGAGAGGCTTCCCGCCACGCATTCTTCGACGGCCTGGTCCAGGTCGGCATCGGCAAGGACAATAGCCGGATTTTTCGCCTCGAGTCCCAGCACCAGGCGCAACCGGTGTGGTTTGGGATGGGCCTTCTGCAGCGCATCGGCAGCCTTGCTGGTGCCGATGAAGGCGAGGGCCTGAATGTCGCCTGACGCCATGAGCGGCGGAGTGAGGGTCCGGCCGGCGCCGTAGACGGTATTGATGACGCCGGCGGGAAAGGCGGCACGAAAGGCCTCCAACAGGGGGTGAAAGAGGAGTACCCCATGGCGGGGTGGCTTCAGAACAACGGTATTCCCCATGATCAGCGCTGGGATCAGGGTGGTAAAGGTCTCGTTGAGCGGATAGTTGTAGGGCCCCATGCAGAGAGTCACGCCGAGGGGCGCTCGGCGGATTTGGCCGATAATGCCCTGTTCGATCACAAAGCGCGACGAAATCCGGTCCAGCTCCTTGACTGCATCGATGGTGGCGGCAATGTAGTCGAGGGTCCGGTCGAACTCCTTGGCCGAATCCTGGTAGGACTTACCGATCTCCCACATCAGGAGCCTCACCACGGCAAGCCGCTGTTCCTTCATCCGCCAGGCAAATTCCTGAACGCAACCGATTCGCTCGGCGACGGACATGGTGGGCCATTTGCCCCGGCCGTTGGCATAGGCTTTGACTGCGGCGGCAAGTGCCTGCTGCGCAGCGGCTTCATCCAGGAGGGGGAAACTGCCGAGCGGTTGACGGGCCAGGCCGGTGGCAGATGGCTGGCAGACGGGGGAGAAGACCTGATGGGTAGGGCCCTGCCAGTGACGGAGCTCGCCATCGACCAGATAGTCAAGCTGTTGAAGTTCATCCTGGTGGAATTCGGCCGGGACTGCCGCTGCGTCGCTAAATATGCTATTGATCTGAGCCGGGCTCGACATCGTCGGCCTCCTTCGAATACGATTCGTTCTGGGCTCCGCCCCGTGCTGATTCAGCTTACCAGCTTCAACGGTATTTGCAAGCAGCTGGTCCGCCGGTGTCAATATATTGAAACCTGCTGGGGCGGGGAGCTGAATTTGCCCCCGTAAATTAATAAACAATTAACCACCGGCCAATAATTACCTGATCGCGGTATTGCCGATCTGGCGGGTGTGTAGCTGCAGCAGTGGTGAAAAAAACGTGCTGCTGGAGCCAGCCAATATTTTGAACGGCACATTTCTCGCATGGTGCGGGACAGAGGGTGATGGGCGAAAGGTTGCGGCGGTGGATGGCTGCGGAAATGAAGCCTCGACCGACCGTAAAAACAGACAGAGAAAGGATCCTTTCATGTCACAACAACTCGTAAAGCAATTTGGCAACGGCCAACCAGATCTGAGACGGTCAAAAAAAACCATCTCTGCGGCGCTGCAAAGTCGTGAGGAAGTTGATGAACTTCGCAATCGCTTGCAGGAGGCCACTTTTCTGGCCGGTTTCTGTGGCGCAATCAATGCACCACTCGATCCGGAGCAGGTCTGTTGCATCGCCGCCAGGTGGCTCTATGATTACTTCCATTATCAGCATCTCGTTGTTCTGCTTGCCAGCGGTGCAGACGAGCAGGTAACCGCCTTCAGCTCCCGTGAGATCAAGGGGGGGAAGAAAGGCTACCAACTGGTGGAGCGGAGCTTGCCGGGATGGCGGCAGGAGGATCTCCGGGGCGCTGCCGAGAAAGGTCTGGCTCTGTATGGCCGGGGTGCCACTGCCACCGCCCCGTTGTTACTCAATTTGCCCGCCGCAGTCGGAGCCCTAGCCATTTACTCTGCCAGCATCACTGCCACGGCTTCAAAGGAATTTCTGGCGAGGGTGGCGGAGCTCTTTGCCGGTGCCGTGCAGAACGCCACCGAGTTTGGCAGATTCAAGGAGCTGTCCCTGCGTGACGGCCTCACCGGCCTGTTCAACCGGCGTTTTTTCGAGCAGGTGCTGGAGCTGGAAGCGGGGAAGCGGGAAATATCCCCCCTGTCGCTCCTGCTCATCGATCTGGACAATTTCAAACGAATCAATGACACCCATGGCCACCAGGGGGGGGACCAGGTCCTGGCGGAAGTCGGTCGCATCCTCCGGGAGAATTGTCGGGGGACTGACGTGGTGGCCCGCTATGGCGGCGAGGAGTTCGCTGTGCTGATGCCGGAGGCGACCCCCACTGCTGCTCTCGCTATGGGAGAGCGGCTGAGAATAACCATGGCGGAAAGCCTCATTACCTGTGCCGGCCGGCAGATCGAACTGACAATCAGTGTCGGCATTGCGCATCGTTCCGCAGACCGCCCCTGCTCACTGCGGGAGCTGGTGCAGCGCTCTGACCAGTCACTCTATCTTGCCAAAAATGGCGGCAAGAACCAGGTCTGCTGTTACGCTGCCGGCCGCAAACCGATCGCCGGCAAAAGGGCGCTGCGGCTGGTC
>JANXYN010000032.1 GCA_025356035.1 Geobacteraceae bacterium | reverse complement strand
ATGTAAGATGATGGTAAGGCACGGTGGACTCCTTCTGGTGTGATGGTTGGTCGCGCTTCCAACATTACCAGAAACCCACCGTGTCTACTTGTTTTTTACCCACCTCTCAGGGTGGTGCACTTTGAACTAGATTCTACCGTTACCGCGTCTACCATGATTTTCCTGCTGGCAACTTCAACATCGACCATATCGTCTTCGGCCCGAATGGAGTATTTGCAGTGGAGACGAAAGGGCGGTCAAAGCCGGCAAAGGGGAGTACAAAGCAGGAATGGAAGGTTGCCTTCGACGGCCAGTCATTGCAGTTTCCGAATTGGACGGAGCGGGAGTATCTTCCCCAAGCTAGACGACAGGCCGAATGGCTGGCAAAATGGTTGAGCAGTGCTGTAGGGGAGCAGGTGCAGGTGCGGCCAGTGCTTGCATTGCCTGGATGGTATATCGAACGGCTCAAACCTTCGGATGTTATCTTATTCAACGGCAAGAACCCGATTGCCTGGACTGGAATTAGAAATGAAAGCCACTTGTCCGATTCGATGATTCAGCGTATTTCACATCAAATCGAACAAAAATGCCGTGACGTGGCCCCATCCGGATATAAAAACGAGAACAAAGCAAAGTGATGCCCCGCTTCGTCGTCCACGAACACCACGCTACCCACCGCCTCTTAACGTCAGGGGTTTAGGCTGAAGGCTGTAAGGAAATGGATAACCTTCTGTATTCAGCCTAAACCCCTTAGAGGTAGAGGTCGAAGGGAATTTATGGGCTAAGCTTGACTCTCAGACACTTATGATTTAAGGCAATACGTACATCAAGCTACTCCCACCGTTTTACCTAACCTGTTGATTTTCCCGATTATTCCTGTATACTGCCAGCAACTATCCTGCTATCACTTTCATGCATGGAGTTGTACGATGATCGATCAAGCTCTTCTGGACAGGGCAACCGAACTGCTCAAGGAAACCGCCCATCCGCAAAAAATCATCCTGTTTGGCTCCCATGCCCGGAAAGAAGCGCGCGAAGACAGTGATGTCGATATTCTTGTCATCGAAATTGAGGTGAAGGATCGCATTGCCGAGATGGTGCGCCTTAACCGTACCCTGAGTCCTCTCCGCATTCCCGTCGATCTGCTGGTGGTAAGCCAGGAGATGTTCGATTATTGGGCTGGAACTCCCGGCAACGTATATTATCAGGCCAGAACCGAAGGAAGGGTCATGTATGAGGCAGCTTGAACAGGCCATGCTCCTGGTAAAGAAAGCTGCCGACGATGAGGCGCTCCTCGCCGAAATACTTTCATCCAGACATGTAAGCGATGAAATCTTCGGGTTTCATTGCCAACAGGCCGCAGAAAAGCTTCTTAAGGCTTTGCTTTCCCAAGCCGGCATCGGCTATCCCAGAACCCACAACCTGCGCCTGCTCATGGACCTTCTGGCAGATGCCGGTCATCCACTTCCGGTTGATTTGGCCGAACTCGATATGCTGAGTCCCTATGGTACTATGTTCCGCTACGAAGATCTTCCCGCCGAGGTCGAACTCGACCGCCAAATGCTGTTCAAACTGGTCCGGTCGCTCCATGAATTCGTGGAAAAAAGATTTTCCTGAATACCACATGATCAAAGTGCGGGACACTCCCCAATTTCCAACGCCTAAAGACAACTGAAGGGGTAAATGCCACGCTTCGTCGTCCACGAACACCACGCCACCCAACGATTCAGGTGTTTAGGCTGAAGGCTGTGAGAAATTCAGGTTGTTAGGCTGAAGGCTGAAGGCAACCGGGGAAAACCGGGACACTTCCCGTATTCCAGTCGTTTCAAGAGAAAAGACGTTTCAACAGCTCTTCTCGTGTTAGCTTGTGATGTGATTCGATATCGGAAAGAATTGCTGCCAGGGTCCCTATTTTCATGGGGTTGTGGGCGGGTACGGTGATGTGGTGCTCGCCGTTTTCAACGGTGGAAAGCCTGATGTGACTGCCTGTCTGTCGGGTGACATGATAACCGAGCTTGATTAGGGCCTTTGCCAAGTCATTCCCGGAGATATCGCGTGGCAGCTTCATACCGCGAGGACTTCTTCGTGGACAAAGTGGAGGCGGATCATCTTCGGCGCCTTCCCTCCATCGAAGTGGCACCGAACCGCATCCCGCACATTGGCATGGAGCTCTTCGAGGCTGTCTGCCTCGGTGAAAATCGACTCCCCGAGCGCCTTTGCCGCGTAGCCGCCTTCTGAGGCTTCTTCAACAAGGAAAAATATTTCGTTCATGGGGAACTCCTTTATTGACGCAATAATAGCAAAGTGCCGGGTGATAGGCAAAAAATAAATTCGCTAAGGGGAGATAGGTGAATCCGGGGGCCGCTCAGCCGCAGATGTGGTATAATTATAACAGGCAGAACATGCCGAATGAATCCGGAAAGGAAAGGAGGTTGTCACCATGACAGGCTTCGGCTGGGAAATGTTTGGTACGAGTGCCAGCCTGCTTCTCACCACGCTGGCAGCGGCCGTTCTCTTCATGTACACCTGGATGCGGTCACACGGCGTTACGCATATGACCTATCCCCACGTGGACAAGATGGCCGGTGACGAAGGAGAAGAGTGACAGACAACGAAATAATGAGCTGTAACAACGGGACAGGCTGCGTTTCGCAAAGAGCGCAGCCTGTCCCGTTTTAGCTTGCGCCGCCGCAAAAGGCAAGCCAGCTCCTTCTCATCCTGCCGAGCCATTTGCTGTCACCTTGACGGCCGCTCAGCCGGGGTGATATACTCCCTGCTTTAACAGTAATGTCTGGAAGGAACAACCGATGAAACCAAACCTCTCCCAAGTGGCTGTGATGAACATTGCGGAAGGCGAAGAGCTCTTCGGCGGCTGGGCAACTCCGAGCATCCCCCAGGTCGGGATCTACAAGCTGCTGGCGAAGAAAAAAGCGGACGGCACCATTGAGTGGGTGCACTTCGTCCAGCGCGATAACGGAGCGAAAGAAAAAGTGCTGCGCGGCACGGTGAATACCGCCGCTGAACTCGCTATCGTGAACGATACCGTCAACAACCAGCTGCGCAGGATCTTCGGCGTCACCATGCAGGCCGCCGAGTACGATGTCCGCACCCTGGACGGGAAGAAGGCCTCTGAGACAAGGCACTGAAAACTGCAGGCTGAAGGGCTGTTAGGAAATGAATAACCTTCAGGCTCCAGCCTCAACACCTGAGTAGTTACATCTGGACAAAACGAGTGGCGCACAATACACTAGACTGGACTAAGCTAATGGAGGTGCGACAATGGCGATCGTCAACACGCATGAGGCGAAAACCAACCTGTCCCGTCTCCTGGACGAGGTCCAGGAGGGGGAAGAGGTCATCATCGCCAGAGGTAAACCGATGGCGCGGCTCGTCCCCTACCGGGAGAAGAGCCCCATCCGCAGGCCCGGCTGTCTGAAGGGGAAAATCTGGGTTGCCGACGACTTCGACGCGCCGCTCCCCGGTGAGATTCTCAATGCGTTCGAGGCCGGCGCCGAAAGGGGCTAAATCATGGCAAAGGGCTACCAGGCGAACAAGGACCGGCAGGCGGCATTGAGCGGCTACGGCAAGGCCATCGGCAAGCGGGCGGGCTTTTGCTGCGAATTGTGCGGCGAGAAGGAAGAGCTGCGGGTCTGGGACCAGCAACCGGACCGGGAGCCGACCATGGAAAGCCTGGCCCTGCTCTGCGGCCGCTGCCGTGCCCTGGCTGAGGGGCGAAAAGCCGACTCAAACGAGCTGCGCGCCATCCGCAACGCACTCTGGAGCGATATCCCGGCGGTGGCAGAAGGGGCGGCAGTGGTGCTAGCCCGCTGCAAGGAACCATGGGTCCGGGAAGCGATCGAAGAGAGCCTGATTGACGAAGAGCTGAAAACGGAGCTATTGCGCTAAATGGTGGAAGAGCTTATCAGGATAGAAACGGACGACCCACCGGGAAAGCCACCGGCCGAGGATGGGATCGAAATCCCCCTCGACAGGATCAACCCGGAGACTCTGCGGAACATGCTGGCGGAGTTTGTCACCCGGGAATGGGCCGATGAAGAAAGTACCCTGGCAAGCAGGATCGAACAGGTCCTGCACCAGCTCCGGGAGCGTAAGGCCAAAGTAATGTATGACTGCACAACCGAAACCTGGAATATTGTCGACTGCCGGTAACTAATCAGGTTGATAGGCGGAAGGCTGAAGGCGGAAGGCTGTTAAGAAAAATCAGGACATTTGACTCGGGTGGATAAACAATGATAGAGCACAAAGGGCAGGATCCTCTGCACGGCATTACCCTGGAAACCATTCTTACCCACCTGGTGGAACAGTATGGTTGGGAAGCCATGGCACGACGGATCGATATCCGCTGTTTTCATGATGTACCGAGCATCAAGTCAAGCCTGGTATTTCTGCGGCGCACCCCCTGGGCGAGAACCAAGGTGGAGCGCTTGTATCTGCGCCTTAATGCCGCGGCCCCGTTACCGGGAAAGGAACCCGCATGAAGCTGACGGGGGCACCCAAGCTGGTGGTCTGGGGAGAGAAGGTACGGAAGGACCGCCTGCGGGTCTGGCAGGAGACCTCTCCGGAAATCTTCAGGGCGATTGAAGCCATGGTGGCCCTGGAAACAACTGCCGACTGGTGGATCGCCCATAAAGACAAGGGGCTGGACGCGGTCTGCAAGGAGCTGCTCGGGGGGAATCTGCAGCGGCCTGCCCCTGGCCAGCGGAAGAGGAAATAATAGGCAGGCTGAAGACTGAAGGCTGAAGGCTGTAGGAAATAAATAGCCTCCAGCCTAAACCCCTGAATATTTGCCTAACCTTCAACCTAAACACCTGAGTAGTTATCTCACAACGAAAGGATCCACCCAATGAACCAGTTTACCCCGATTTACCCCCGCACCGCCGACCAGCACGCCATTGCCCAGACCACCCTGATCCGCCAGGTCTACGCCTGGATGGGGGGCGGCCTCCTGGTCACCGCGCTGCTGGCCATGGTTACCCTCTCCTCGCCGGCCATGCTTAATGCCGTGTTCGGCAACCGGCTGGTCTTCTACGGTCTGATTATTGCCGAATTCGGCCTGGTGATCGCCATCTCTGCCGCCATCAACCGGCTGAGCGAAGCGACGGCGATGCTGTTGTTCGTCCTCTACGCCGCCCTGAACGGCGTCACCATGTCGGTCATCTTCGCCATCTACACCGCCGAATCGATCACCTCCACCTTCGTCATCACGGCCACCACCTTCGGCGCCATGAGTGCCTACGGCTACCTGACCAAACGCGACCTGACCGGTTGGGGGAGCTTTCTCTTCATGGGTCTGATCGGCATAGTGATCGCCTCGCTGGTCAATATCTTCACCCGGAGCAGCGCCGCCTCCTGGGTCATCTCGGCCCTGGGGGTGATCGTCTTCACCGGGCTCACCGCCTACGACACCCAGAAGATCAAGGCCATGGCGGCAGCCGGGGCGGAAGGCCGCAAGCCGGCCATCCTTGGCGCACTCACCCTGTATCTCGACTTCATCAACCTCTTCCTGATGCTGCTGCGACTCCTCGGCAGCCGGCGCTAGCAGTGGAGGCTTGGCGAAAGGGACGGCTGCTCGGGACGGTGGGTGCAGTATGGGGGGTGGCGGGAGTGGCACTGCTCCTCAGCAGTGCCGTGTATCGCATGACCCCCCTGGCTTTGGCGGCATTTGCCGTCCCCTTTCGCTGGCACCATTGGCTGGCCCTGACCGCCTGCATCCTGTTCATGGCCTATGCGGAAGGGGTGCGCGGGTTTCAGCAACGCTTTTCGCCCAGGGTGGCGGCCCGGGCCAGGTATCTCCGGGAGCATCCCCAGGCCTTGCTGCTGCTGCTCGCCCCGCTTTTCTGCATGGGGTTCATCCATGCGACCCGCCGCCGGCAGGTCGTTTCGCTGGCGGTCACGGCCGGGGTTATCGTCCTGGTTCTGGCGGTCCACCGGGTGCCGCAGCCGTGGCGGGGGATCATCGACGCCGGGGTGGTGGTGGGGCTTGGCTGGGGCGTCGTATCGCTTCTCTGGTACGCCGTTGCCGGCCTGACCCGCAAAGATTTTCCTTACTCGCCGGAAGTCCCCGGCCAGAGCGGGTAGCCCTCCCAGCCCCTTTAGTCTGCTTGACATGGCAGATCGACAGGTGTATCGTTTAACGAAATCAAGATCGATAAGGGGTGCCTATGGAAGCCGTGAAAATTTCCCCGAAATTCCAGGTGGTCATTCCCCGTGAGGTCCGGGAAAAGCTGCACCTGGTGGCCGGTCAGAGGATGCAGGTGGTCGCCTACGGCAACAGGATCGAGCTGATCCCGGAGCGGGAAATTGCCGATATGCGCGGTTTTCTGAAGGGGATCGAGACCGCCGTCGAGCGGGAACCGGACCGTGTATGAATGTGGTTGATTCTTCCGCCTGGCTTGAATTTTTCGCGGACGGGCCGAACGCCGGGGAATTTGCACTCCCTCTAGCTGACCGGGCGGCGCTCGTCGTCCCGACTATTACCATCTATGAGGTGTTCAAGGTGGTTTGCCGCCAGCGCGGAGAAGATGCCGCCTTGCAGGCGGCGTCCCTGATGCAACAGGGAAGGACCGTGGAGCTATCGCCTTCCCTGGCAATGGTCGCCGCACGGACGAGCCTGGAGCTGGCCCTTCCCATGGCCGACAGCATCATTCTGGCGACGGCCCGGTTTCATGAGGCGCAGCTCTGGACCCAGGATGAGCATTTCCGCAACCTCTCCGGGGTGCGGTATTTCCCAAAACTGTAGCAGGCTCCCGCATCCGCCCTAACCGCAAGACATAATGCCCCCTAACCGGGGTTTTTGCGTTAAAATATATGGCAGATTTTTGCCGAATGCATTACTCTACTCCCTGTCACGCAACAAAAAGAGCAGAGCAGTAATGGAGAGGACCTGCAATGGCACAGCAAGAATACTACCAGAGCCTCGGCCTGAAAAAAGGGGCGAAGCCTGACGAGATCAAGAAGGCCTACCGCAAGCTGGCCGTCAAGTACCATCCGGACAAAAACCCGGGGAGCAAAGAGGCGGAGGATAAGTTCAAGGAGATCAACGAGGCCTACGCAGTGCTCTCCGACCCGCAAAAGCGACAGCAGTACGATCAGTTTGGCTCGGCCGATTTCCACCAGCGCTACAGCCAGGAGGATATCTTCCGCGGCTTTGACGTGGGGGATCTGTTCAAAGACGCCGGTTTCGGCTCGGAAGATATCTTCTCCAGGATTTTCGGCGGCGGCTTTGGCCAGGGGGGCGGTGGCCGCCATGTGCGGCGGCGTGGCAGGGATCAGTCGCTGGAGCTGCAGGTTACGTTCAAGGAGGCATTCAGCGGTTGCGAGAAGCGGATTGCGCTGAAACGAGGGGGGCAGCAGGAGGAGATCTCGGTGAAAATCCCTGCGGGGGTGGAGACCGGCACCAAGCTGCATCTGACCGGCAAGGGGGAGGTTGGTGCGGGTGGCGGCACCCCCGGCGATCTCTTCGTGCTGGTCAAGGTCAGCCCTGACCCGATCTTCAGCCGGGAGAATGGGGATCTGGTGGTGACCCGAGAGATTCGCTTTACCGAGGCGGCCCTCGGCACCCTGCTGGAGGTCCCTACCATGGAAGGGACGAAGCGGATCAAGGTCCCGGCCGGTATCCAGCCCGGCACCAAGATCAGGCTCAAGGGGTACGGTTTCCCGCATCTGGGGAGTGGGGGGCGGGGCGATCTCTTCGCGAAAATCGAAGTGAAGGTACCGGAACAGCTGACCAGCAAGCAGCAAAAGCTGCTGGAGGATCTGGCGGAACAGGGTCTATAGTAAGTAGCCCGTCAGACAGCAGTTGTTACCCTCTTATTTCGATGGCCGCCCCCTGGCGTAGCTCATCCAGCCATTGGTTGAACCGCTCCTCGGATTTCTTCTTGTACAAAAGTTCCTCGATTTCGGTCTTGACGCTGGCAAAGGGTTTCACCTGGCCGGTAGTGCGCTGTTCCAGCTTGATGATGTCGAAGCCGCTGGCGGTGACGATCAGGCCGCTCACTTCGCCTTGCTGGAGCTTCATCACGGCGGCATCAAGTTCGGGAAGCATTTCGCCCCGGCGGAAGGTCCCGAGTTCGCCACCTTCCTTTGCCGAAGGGTCTTCGGAGTACTTTTTGGCCAGTTCGGCAAAGTCCGCACCGCCTTTGGCCTCCTTGAGAACCGCCTCGGCCCGCACTCTGATCCGCTCGATATCTTTGGCCGACGCCTTCTTCGGGATCTTGAGAAAGATATGGCGCGCCCGGAACAGCTCTTCGGAGCTGAACCTGGCCGGGTTTGCCCCGTAGTAGTCCTGCATCTCCTTTTCGCTCACCTGGATCTTCGCCCGGACCTCCTGGCTCACCAGCCGCAGCCGCTCCAGCTGCTCCTTGAGTTGGGCCCGATAGGCGTCAAAGCTCAATCCCTGCCCGGCTAAAGCCGCCACCAGGTTTTCCTGGCTGAGATTGTTCTGCTTTTTGACGTCCTCGATCGCCTGCCGCACCTCTTCCTCGCCCACCTTGATGTTCAGCTCTCTGATCTTCTGCTCGATCAGTTTCTTGTCGATCTGCTTGTTGATGGCGGCAGTGCGGATTTGCGCCCTGGTGGCCGGGTCCACGGCAGACTTCTTCTCTGCCTCTTTGACCAGCAGGTCGGTTTCCCGATCGGCCTCGTAGGAGGTTATTATCTCGTCGTTGACAATGGCCGCAATGCCGTTGACCGGGGTCGCCGTCGCGACGACCGGCAGCAGCAGGGAAAGGACGGTGGTAATCAGGAACAGGTATGGTTTCATCGGCTCGATTTATGTTTGGTTGGAATGGAGACAAGAGCGGCGAGGCCAGGGCCTCGCCGCGGGGATTGTTTAGGGGTGCTGGCCGGGCATCGCCATTGGTTTGGCATTGCCTGCTTCGAGCCCCTTCAGCGCATCTTCGTGGAGCGTGATCTTGGCACTCTTTTTCAGGTCGGCTTTCAATTTTTCCATGAATTCCTGCTGCTTTTTCTTCAGGAAAATCTCCTTGACGTCGCCTTGCGGTTTGGCCAGGGGGCGTTTGCCGGTAACCTTGATGATGTGGTAGCCGAAGTCGGTCTTTACCACGCCGGAAACCTCGCCTGGCTTCAGGGCAAATGCCGCGGTCTCAAAAGGCTGCACCATGGCGCCCAGTTTGCTGAACCACCCCACATCGCCGCCGTTCTGGGCGGAACTGTCCTTGGACGTCTTCTTTGCCAGCGCTTCGAAGCTTTCCCCCTTTTTCAGCTGGGCGAGGACATCCTGGGCATCTTTTTCGCTGGCGAGCAGAATGTGGCTGGCGCGGATCTCCCCGCTGGCCTGGGCGTCGTCGAGAAATTTCTTCACGTCTGCATCGTTGAACTTGGCCTGGGCCTCATATTTTTTCCGCAGGTACAGGGTGAAGATCAACTGCTTCTTCAGGTCCTCCACCTGCCGATTCAGTTTCTCCAGCTCTTCGGTGACTTCTTTGCTTTTGTCGATACTGTCCTTTTTGGCCTGCTGCATGATCAGTTCCCGCAGGACCATGTTGTCAAGCAGCTTTTTCTTCCCCTCGTCGGTCTGGGTGAGTGACTGCAGCTGGGGGGGGAGATTCTCCACTTCCCGTGTGAACTCGCCGGCGGTGATTTTCGTGCCATTCACTTCGGCAAGGACCGGACCCTTTTTCCCGGCGTCACTCGATTTGGAACTGCAGCCGAACAGGGCCGCGATGCAGATGGTGACGGTGATAGTCTTGAGCAATTGGCTGTAATGCACGACAACTCCTTTACTGCGCTTAAATTTTACCCATGATTTTTCAGCATATCAGACGTTGGTCAGCTTTTTCAAGATATTTCTGGCCTCGGCCAGGATCCCTTCGAAGGAGGTGTCGCCGAGGAGGGCGCTCAGGGCAAAGTCGGCGGAGAACTGGTAGCGTTTTGGCTCCTTGCGGAGCAGGGCAATGATAGTATCGGGGGAGACCGGGGTTTTCTGATGGAAGGTCATGATGAGGCGCTTGCCGCTGCATTCCACCTTCTTCACCAGCAGTGCCTGCAGGCCGAGGCGGAGTTTCATCACCTCGAGCAGATAGGTGGCCGCCAGCGGCAGCTTGCCGAAACGGTCGAGCAGCTCGCTCATCACCTCGGCCAGATCGTCGTCGCTGCTGGCCTGGGTCAGTTTTTTGTAGATGATCAGCCGCTGGTTGGGATCCTTGATGTAAGCCTCGGGGATAAACGCTGGAATTCCGAGGTTGATTTCAGGCTCCACCCGCTCCGGAAGTTCCTCCCCCTTGAGGGTCCTGATTGCCTCTTCCAGCAGCTCGCTGTAGAGCTCGAAACCGACCGCCGCAATGTTGCCGGACTGACGGGCGCCGAGCAGATCGCCGGCGCCGCGGATCTCCAGGTCGTGGGTGGCAATGCGGAAGCCGGCGCCGAGTTCGGTCAGCTCCTGCAGCACCTTCAAGCGCTCGCGCGCCTCCGCGGAGATGGCTCCTTCACCGGGGATGAGGAAGTACGCATAGGCGCGCTGTTTGGCACGGCCAACCCGCCCGCGCAGCTGGTAGAGCTGGGCAAGGCCGAAGTTGTCGGCCCGGTTGATGATCAGGGTGTTGGCGTTGGGGATATCGAGCCCCGACTCGATGATGGTGGTGCAGAGGAGCAGGTTGGAATTGCCATGCATGAATTCGAGCATCACCTTTTCCAGCTGTTTCTCCTCCATCTGGCCGTGCGCCACGGCGATCTTTGCCTCCGGGACGACCCGCTGCAGATATTCCGCCATGGCCCCGATCGACTGGACACGGTTATGGACGAAGAACACCTGCCCGTCGCGCTTGAGTTCGCGCAACACCGCTTCCCGGATAATCTCATCGGCAAAGCGCGCGACGATGGTCTTGATGGCGAGGCGGTCCACCGGCGGGGTGTCGATGATGGAGAGGTCGCGGATCCCCATCAGCGACATATAGAGGGTGCGCGGAATCGGGGTGGCGGTCAGGGTCATGATGTCGACCACCGCCCGGTATTTCTTCAGCTTCTCCTTGTGGGAGACACCGAAGCGCTGCTCCTCGTCCACGATCAAGAGCCCCAGGTCTTTGAACAGCACGTCGCTCTGCAACAGGCGGTGGGTGCCGATGACGATGTCGATCGCCCCCTTTTTCACCTCATCGAGAATCGCTTTCTGTTCCTTAGGCGAGCGAAAACGGGAGAGCATCTCCACCTTGAGAGGGTAGGCCTTGAACCGCTCGCGAAAGGTTTCCAGATGCTGCTGGGCAAGGATTGTGGTGGGAACCAGCACCGCCACCTGCTTGCCGTCCATGACCGCCTTGAAGGCGCCCCGCATGGCTACTTCGGTCTTGCCGTAACCGACGTCGCCGCAGATCAGGCGGTCCATCGGTTTCTTGCTCTCCATGTCGCGCAGGACATCCTCAATGGCCGCGTCCTGGTCCGGGGTCTCCTCGAAGGCGAAGTTGGCCTCGAATTCGCGGTACATCTCGTCTTGGGGGGCAAAGGCGTATCCTTCCTCCACCTGGCGGGCCGCATAGATCTTCAGCAACTCTCCGGCCATTTCCTGGATCGCTTCCCTGGCCTTGGCCTTGGCTTTGTCCCAGGCAGCCCCCCCCAGCCGATCCAGTTTGGGCTCGATCCCCTCGGCTCCCACATAACGCTGGACCAGATTAAGGCGATCCACGGGTAGGTAGAGCCGGTCTGCGCCGGCATATTCCAGCAGCAGAAAATCCCCCTCGATGCTGCCGGTGGTGAGATGCTGCAGGCCACGATAGATGGCTACCCCATGGTCGATATGCACCATGAAGTCACCCGGTTTCAGTTCCGCCAGGGAGGTCAGAAGTTGTTTCTTTCGGGCCTCGGAAAGGCCACGGCGCTTGACCCGCCTGCCGAAGATCTCCTCCTCGGCGATGACCACCAATCCCTCATCCTCAAGGCGAAAACCCCGGGAGATCTCCCCCACCAGAATTTCGAGCCGGCCCCCCTGACGCTGCAGCTCCCTAAGGAAGCTGTCGGCTGAAATATTTAACGGCAGCTGGTAGTGGGCAAGGAGTTCATAAAGGCGCTGGGCCTGCCCCTGTTGGTGACAGACGAATATCACCCGACGCTGTTCGGCAAGCCAGGTAGTCAGGCGCTCGACCAGCGGCTTCAGCACCCCTTCGCTGTCCGGGGCGATCTCCAGCTTTAGGTCGGCGTTGATTTTGCTCTGCAAGGCGAAGACCGCCGCGTTCGAGTTGGCCTCGGTGATGGTCAGGGCGGGAATCGCGATCTGCCGGCCGGCGGCCAGCAGCTGGTCGACCTTGGCAGTGGGAAGATACAGGTCGGCAGGGAGAGGGAAAATGTCATCCTGGGCGATTGCCCGGGCTTCCCCCTGAATGATTCCGCTGGTCATGACTTCGCCGGCCTCTGCCAGGGCGGCAGGGTCGAGGGTTACCGTGATTGTCCCGGCGCCGGTATAGTCAAAGAGGGTCTCCAGTCCGGGATGGAACAGGGGCTGCAGATATTCGATACCATGAGGGTAGACCCCTTGCTGGAGCTGTTCCAGGAGTTCTCGGCGGCGGCCGGGGGGTAGGTCCAGCTGGTCGCAGCGCTCCTTGAGCCGCACAGCGAAGTCCCTCAGCACCTCCTCCGTCAGAATCACCTCCCGGGAGGGGAGCAGTACCAGCTCGTTGAGCGGCTGCAGCGACCGTTGTGACACCGGGTCAAAGGCGCGAATGGTTTCGACAAAATCACCGAAAAACTCGATCCTGACAGGGGTGGGTTGGTCCGGGGGGAAAATGTCGACGATCCCGCCGCGGACCGCGAAGGTCCCGCGATCCTCCACCAACGGGACACTCCCATAGCCCAGTGACAGAAGCTTGTGGAGCAGGGGGTCGCGGGCGACCTCTTCGCCGGTTACCAGATACTGGGAAACATCTCCCAGCAGCTTTCTGGCTAGGACTTTCTGGGCAATGGCTGCGTAGGTAGTTACCACCACCCTCCCTTCTCCGCTCATCAGCCTACAGAGGGTGTTGAGACGCTGACCGGTAATGTCGGGATGGGGGGAGGCGTGCTCGAAGGGGGCGGTTTCCCAGGGGGGGAAAAAAAGCACTGCAGCCGGATTCCCCCAGTAAAAACGGAGTTCCCGGCAAAATTCCTCGGCACTCTCCAGGTCCGCCGCCACCACCAGGAAGGGTGCCTCCATGGCAGTGAGGAGCTGGGCAAGGAGATAGGCGGGCGCGGAGCCGTTCAGGCCGCTGAGGACGAGGTGCGAGCCGGGGGAAGCAAGGGCATTGACGAGTTTTTGTTGGTCCAGCTTGTGATTGGTCATGACGGGCTTATGAAGAACTGGGTTGCTCCGGGGGTTGTATATATCAGCTTACCAGAACGCGCCAAGTTAATCCATCACTATCCATGCCGGCCGTTTTTTCTTGGGGGCGCTTGCGGGTGGGGAGGGCGAAAAAAAGAGCCCGAAATTCCGGGCTCCCGTTGTTAATGGAGGAGAGAGAGGGATTCGAACCCTCGGTACCGTGAGGTACAGTAGATTTCGAGTCTACCGCCTTCGACCACTCGGCCATCTCTCCAACTTTTTAAGCGGACGTAAGTCGCGCGCTCTTTTTTGCCTCGCGCAGGGCGGCAAAAAAATTGCTCAGGATACCGGAGCATTCGGCCTGCAGGATGCCGGTGGTCAGGAGCAGCTGATGATTGAGGCGGGGATCGGCGGACAGATCGTACAAAGAGCCGGCTCCACCCGCCTTTGGGTCGTAACAACCGAAGGCCACCCGTTCGATACGGGCCAACAGGATTGCCCCCATACACATCAGGCATGGTTCCAGGGTCACATAAAGGGTGGCACCGCTGAGCCGCCAGTTGCCTATCTTTCGGGCGGCCTGGCGAATGGCGACGATCTCGGCATGGGCAGTGGGGTCATGTTTGCTTTCCCGCAGGTTGTAACCGCGGCCGATTAGCGTCCCATCCCGTACCACTACAGCACCGATGGGGACCTCCCCACGTTCGCCGGCCTTTCTGGCCTCCCGTAGTGCAATCCCCATCCAGTATGTGTCAGTTTTCATATGAGGCCCATGCAAAACTATTGCGGGTCCGGTCTGCGGCGTTGCCGCTCGCTCGGAAGCTCAACGTACATAAGAGTACGCCTCGCATCCTCACTCGCTTGCGCCTTGCATACCGGCCTCCTCATGACGTTTTAGCAGAGCCTCATTGAACTTTTAAATATGGCGCGCTCGGCAAGATTCGAACTTGCGACCTACGGATTCGTAGTCCGTTGCTCTATCCAGCTGAGCTACGAGCGCGCAGATTAACCTGCTGGAACGAAGTCCACCAAGGTAAAGCCGTACTTGGGGTGCTGAAAGGCATGGGTTGTCGGATACAGCGAGAAGATCCATCCCTTGAAGATCTCCTTGCCACCCTCCACGATCTTGATCTGCGCCGCCGGATTTTTCGGCTCGTTGGATTGGGAGGTGAGTGTCGTGCCATTTATGACGAAATGGGGGAGAAAACTCTCTACTTTGATGATCAGGTCCGAGCCGGGGATGGCAACCTGAGAGCCAATCGCCACGGTGTAGACGGTTTCTTTGTTGTTGGTTTTGTTGATTACCGCTACTTTTACCGCTTTCCATTTGCCTTTGACGCTGTCTGGGACAACTACCACGGTTTCTTTTCTGGTCGTCTGACCCTGGGGAGCAATGCCTTCGCCCGCCTTCGGCTCTTCTTTCTTGCTGCAGCCAGCAACGGCGATGACGGCAACAAGGGCTACAAGCAGTACTTTCCAAGCGTGTTTCACAGATCCTCCTTGTGACATGCAAAATCCAGCCGCGAAAATGGCGGAGAGAGAGGGATTCGAACCCTCGATACCGGTTTCCCAGTATACTCGCTTAGCAGGCGAGCGCCTTCGACCTACTCGGCCATCTCTCCGTGGAGCCTGCAATTGTTCAGTAAATGGCGGAGGGAGTAGGATTCGAACCCACGGAACTTTCGTTCAACGGTTTTCAAGACCGCCGCCTTCAACCACTCGGCCATCCCTCCGGGTCTTTTCAGCTTATCCGCTCCAGGCCGCCCATGTAAGCCCGCAGTGGCTCCGGAATGATTACCGAGCCGTCCGCCTGCTGGTAATTCTCCAGGATGGCCACCACCGTTCTACCCACGGCCAGCCCTGAGCCATTCAGGGTGTGGACGAATTCCGGTTTGGCTTGTTCATCCTCTCGGAAGCGGATCGAGGCCCGACGTGCCTGAAAATCTTCAAAATTGCTACAGGAAGATATTTCCCGATAGGTATTCTGACCAGGCAGCCAGACCTCGATGTCATAGGTCTTGGCGGCCGAAAAGCCCAGGTCGGCGCTACAGAGTTCCATAACCCGGTAGGGAAGTCCCAGCAACCTGAGGACTTCTTCGGCATTGGCCAGCAGCAGGTCCAGTTCCGGATAGGAGTCGGCCGGCCGGACAAACTTCACTAACTCAACCTTGTTGAACTGGTGCTGGCGAATCAGCCCCCGGGTATCCTTGCCGTAGGAGCCCGCCTCCTTGCGAAAGCAGGGGGTATATGCCGTGTAATACAAGGGGAGGTCGGCACCCTTCAGAATCTCGCCGCGGTGGATATTGGTGACCGGCACTTCCGCCGTCGGAATCAGAAAATAATCGAGGCCGTCCAGGCGAAACAGGTCGTCCTCAAACTTTGGCAACTGGCCGGTGCCGGTCATACTCTCCCTGTTTACCACAAAGGGAGGGAGCATTTCAACATATTTATGCCGGTCCGTATGGAGGTCGAGCATAAAATTGATCAGGGCCCGCTCGAGTCTGGCGCCAGATCCCTTGTAGAGGGTGAACCGTGCCCCGGTAATTTTGGCGCCACGCTCGAAGTCAAGAATCCCCAGCGCCTCGCCGATTTCCCAGTGGGGCTTGGGGGTAAAATCGAACCGGGCTGGATCCCGCCACTTCCTGAGCTCCTTATTGTCGGCCTCGGAAGCACCAACCGGAGTGGTCGGGTGGGGGAGGTTCGGCAGGGTCAGCATGATCCCTTGCAGCTCTTCCTCGACCTTGGCCAGCTCTTCGTCCAATCCCTTGATCTGCTGCGAAACCTGGCGCATCTCGCTGATGCGTCCCTGCGCCTGGCTTTTGTCTTTGATCTGGCTTATCTCTTCGGAAGCCTTGTTGCGCAAGGCCTTCAGGTTTTCACTCTGCTGCAGCAGCTCGCGCCGCCGGGTTTCAACATCCCGGAAGCGGGCCAGACTAACCGCCCCGCCGCGGGTTTTCAGGCGTTGTTCCACCGCCTCCAGGTTGTCCCGCATGAATTTCACATCAAGCATGGCAAAAAGCCCTTTACTTTTGACTAAACAAAGCTATATTTTGTAGCATTTGGCGCGCGCTTAGTCAATCCTTTTGTGGGGCCAGGCGGCAGAATTCATTAAAACATGGATACACAGCGGTCCACGAAACACACGAAATACACGAAAAAAGCCAAGGGCTATCAGCTGTTCACGGCTCTAGATTATTGTCCCCTCTCCCCATGGGAGAGGGTGCCCGAAGGGCGGGTGAGGTCGCGAACTTCCTGATTCCTTTCGTGTTCGTTCGTGTCTTTCGTGTACCACTGGTTTTGTCAGGATAACCGGAGTCACCATGCCTGTTTCGAAAATACTGTGCGCTGCGCTCCTGCTTGCTGCCCTCTCCCGCAATGGAGTTGCCGCGGAGCTGGTTATTACTGCCGTCGGCGATGTCATGTTGGCGGGGAGCGGCACCCCCACGTACAACCGGGAAGGTTACGACTACCCGTTTGTCAAGCTGGCGTCCGAACTGGCCAAGGGAGACGTGCTGGTCGGTAATCTGGAAGCCCCAATTGCCAGGCGCGGCGTTGAGTTCACGGCCAAGCAGTTTCGTTTCAAAACCGACCCCCGGGCCGCGGCGGCGCTCCAACGGGCCGGCTTTGCGGTGGTGACGCTGGCCAATAACCATATGCTCGATTACGGGACGGAGGGGCTGCGGGAAACCCTCGAATATCTAGACCAGCAGCGGATTGGCCATAGTGGTGCCGGCGCAAACCTCGCCGCTGCCCGGAAGGAGGCGGTGGCCACGGTCAAGGGGAAAACCGTTGCTTTTCTCGCCTATTCCTTCACCTTTCCGGAGGAATTCTATGCCGGCAGTGGACGCCCCGGTACAGCCCCGGGGCGGCCCGGCTATTATCGGGAGGATATTGGCAGGGCCAAGGCACGCTATGACTATGTGGTGGTTTCGTTCCACTGGGGCGCGGAAAAGGCCACAGAACCGAAACCATACCAGCTTGCCACTGCCCATCTGGCGATTGATGCCGGCGCCGATCTGGTCATCGGCCATCATCCCCATGTGCTGCAAGGGATTGAACTTTACAAGGGGCGGGCCATCTTGTACAGCCTCGGCAACTTCGTCTTTGGCAGTGTCAGCCCGGCCAGCGACCGGAGTGTCATCGCCAGGGTCAGTTTCGCTGGCGACCATCAGCAGATCGAACTGGTGCCGCTCAATGTCCTGAACAGCGAAGTCTGGTTTCAGCCGTTGGTGCTGGCCGGAGCGAGCGGCGAGGCGGTTATCGGCTCGCTCAACGAGCTTTGCCGGCCTCTGGGCACGGCCATTATCTGGGCGGACGGACGTTATCTGGTTGTAGGAGGGAAGGAACAGGCGCAACTGGCCAAGGAGTAAGGAGGGGGTATGTACCGACTGTTTGTCGCCGTTGACCTCCCGGACCTGGTACAGGCTGCAGTAGCCGAGATCTGCCATGGTCTGCCGGAGGCGAAATGGGTAGTCCCGGCCCAGTTCCATCTCACCCTGCGCTTCATCGGAGCCGCAGATGAAGCCCTGTTCAAAGCAATCAAAGGGGAGCTGGCCAGGGTTAGCGCCGCCGCCTTTTCGCTCAACCTCGAGGGGGTTGGCTGTTTCCCGCCGCACCGTCCCCCCCATGTCCTCTGGGTAGGCTTGGGGAGCAACACGACACTGTTGATGCAGCTGCAGCAGCAGGTGGAGCAGGCCCTGGTGAGAGCCGGCATCCCAGCCGAGCAACGCCCCTTCTCCCCCCACATCACCATAGCCCGCTTCAGAGAGGGTTCAAAAGCCCGGGTTGACGCCTATCTGGCAGCAGCGAGCCAGTTTAAAACCGAACTATTCCCGGTCGCCGAATTCTACCTCTATTCCAGCACCCTTACCCGGGAGGGGGCCATCCACCGCCGGGAGGTCACCTATCCACTTACAGGCGGCTAGAATCAATCGCCCCTCTGCTGGTTAGCAGTTGTTCCGGCATTCCCTCTGCCAGTGGTGCGATAAACGTAGGCGAGAATCTCGGCAACCACCTGATAGAGCTCCGGTGGGATCTCCTGATGCAGATCGAGGGCGGAAAGGATTTCCACCAGGGGTGGGTCCTCCTTGAGTGGAATCTGGTGCTCTCTCGCCAGCTGCAGAATCCGCTCCGCCATCTCACCGGCACCTTTGGCAATTACGCGCGGGGCGGCATCCCGATCCGCCTGGTAACCAAGTGCCACTACTTTTTTAGGCCTGTCTATCAATGTCCACTCCTACAAACCGACACACGTGACAGCTTGAAAGCTTTCGATCGCCATTTCACAGGTCACTTCTCTCCCATCTTCCGTTCTACGCCTGGACGCTCAGCAGCTCGTCATACGCCTCCAGGTTTTCTAGCGGGTCCGCGGAGGTGTCCGCCAGGTCGAGAATGTTCACCCCTTTTACCGGCACCCCCTTCTGCTGGCAGCTATCCCGCAACTCGTCCAGGTGGCTGTCCAGTCTCGCCTTAAAGTCGGGATTGCCCGCCTTAAAGGTGACGAAGAACTCCTGATTGTGCAATAACACCGTAATGACAAGCTTGCCGGCCTGGGCCAGATCGAGATCGATCCGGCATGAACATGACGGCATTCCCGGCCGGCCACGTCCCTTCTTGAGTGCGATCTCGCCTTCTTTCAGCCCTTCCCAGGCTAGCGGGAGAAAGGTGTAAAAAGAGCCGGTCGCCCGGGAGAGGAGCTGGAGTGTGCCAATGTCGCGCAGTAGCCCATCGATCTGCTGCATGGCCGCTTGCCCCGGTTGAGGATCGCGTGATAATGACTCTTTTGCGCCCGGCTGTGCCTCTTGCCGGAGGACCTGGCCGAGTTGCAGTAATTTTCCCTTCAGGTCCCTTGCCAGATCCGCCTCTATCGAAAACTGCTGCTGCAGAGTGCCGGCTTGCAATTCGCCCCGCGGGCCGCCCCATTGGTTTGTGCCGACTCTTCCAGTGGCAACTGTCGGCTCTGGGTCGCCTTTGAGCAGTGGCTGAACGGCTTGGGCGAGGAGCTTTAGTTTAGCCTCCAGGCCCACGCCGGTATCTTGCAGGGCCTGTTTTAGGGAAGCGGCGCTCAGGGTAGCCATGCTTAGATGCAGGCCTTGACGAAGCTCTGCCAGGGCTGGAAGATCCCGCAACGTCGCCGGCAGCTGACCGGATAAATCAGTGAGTCGCTGGCTCACCCCTTGTCCAGAGCTTTTCAGGGAGGTCCGAAGCAACTCCACCAGCTCTTCCTTGACGGCCTTTGGCAGCTCGACGCCGGCCGGCAAGTTTTTCAGGAATCCTTCCACGGCCTCAGCAGTCAGTTTCTCCGGATTTGTCCCCACTGCAGAGGAGAATGCACGCATTAGTCCAGCCAGCTCTTTTTCTCCGCTGGCTGCCACGGCAGGTGCCGCTGCCTTTTGCTCTGCAGGCCCCAGGAACTGGAGCCTGAGCTCCTTGCCGTTCTGCTCGGCTGCAACCCGGAAGAACAGCGCGGTATCCTGCGGCAGTTCCAGATCCGATCGCGCCACCAACAGCACCCCTTTGATGGCAATGGTAACCCCGCCGACCGCGTTGCGCTCAACCACCACCCCCTGCAAGACCTCCCCTTCCTTGAAGGTGAAGGATTTCGAGCGGTTGAGCGTGGTAAGTAGCCCGGCATCGACACTTACTATGGGAAGATCGGCCATTGGCTGACGGTCTCCTTGGTTAGTAGCAGCTGTGGGGGCGTTGACTCCGCAGCAGTTTTTCAGCAGCCTGATAAAGTATGGCTCATGGAGGTCTTATCGGCTTCCCCGGCAGATTACCTGAATCGATTGGCGGAAATTTCTGTCGGGGGGCGCGAAATAGGCGCCATCCCACTAGTAAATTCGAGGCTAGCTGGCTGGATGGAGGTGGGGTGGCAGGAGATTACAGTCCGTCGAGGTAGGCGAGGGTTTCACGCGCCATCTCCGGCGAGTCGATGAGGACCGATAGTTCGTTGTTGTGGAGAAGGGCACTCTGGCTGAGGTTATGGCTTCCAAGGAAGACGTAGCGATCGTCGATGACGGCCACCTTGGTATGGGTGGTGGTGGCGGGGGAATCGAAATAGACCTTCACGCCGCCGCGATGGAGAAAGTCGGCGGTGGCGTGGTTGTCCTCGTTGAGGGAGTCGCGGCTGTTCCGGTCCTGTTCGAGGTAGACAGTCACCTGAACCCCGCGTTTCCTGGCGCGGATCAGCTCCTCAGCGATTTGCCGTGGCCGGTTTTTGGCGGAGGCGGAGGTTTTGAACAGGAAAAAGGCGCAGACTATGCTCCGGCGTGCCCCTCGGATGCCGTTGAGGAAGGCCTCGCCGTATTCCTGGTTGCGCAGGAGGGTGACGTTGGCCGGCAGGGTGCTGCCGGCAATGGCGGCAGGAGCGTTGGCCAGGGTCAACGTAACCAGGAGCGCCAGTGCGGCGCTCCTGGCGATGCCAGTGCATGTGCGGCTATGCATCGGCAGGAGGCTCAACTGAGCTTGTCCATCACCTTGGAAATGAAGTTGCGCTTCAACGGATGGACCTCTTCGCCGCTGATCCGGGCGAATTCCTCGAGAATTTCTTTCTGGCGCTTGTTGAGACTGGTGGGGGTTTCCACCCTGATGACCACAATCTGATCGCCTCGGCCGTAGCCCTGCAGGACCGGGATTCCCTTCCCGCGCAGCTTGAAAGTCCGGCCGGACTGGGTTCCTTCCGGGATCTTTAGGGAAACCTGATTTTCCAGGGTTGGCACCTCGATTTCGCACCCCAGGGCGGCCTGAGCGATACTGATCGGGACTTCGCAGATCACATCGTTACCCTCCCTGGCGAAGATGGCATGCTCGTTCACCTCGATCGCCACGTAGAGGTCGCCATTGGCTCCTCCTTTGGTCCCCTGGCCTCCCTCTCCAGCCACTTTCAGGCGGTTGCCGGTTTCCACTCCGGGCGGAATTTTGATGGAAAGGGATTTCTTGTCCCTGGTGCTCCCCACCCCCCGGCAGTCCGGGCAGGGGGTGTCAATTACCCGACCTTCACCGTTACAGTGGCTGCAGGTCTTGCTGACGCTGAAGAACCCCTGCTGGAACCTGACCTGGCCGGCGCCACGGCAGGTGGGGCAGACCTTCGCCTCGGTGCCCGGCTTGGCACCACTCCCTTTGCAGGTGTCGCAGCGTTTGGCGTAGGGGATATCAATTTTTCGCTCGACGCCGAACGCCGCCTCCTCAAAGGAGATCTCCAGGTTGTAGAGGAGGTCGTCGCCGCGTCTGCCGCGACCACGCTGGCGGCCCCCGAATACGTCGCCAAAGATGTCGCCGAAGATGTCGCCGAAGGGGGAGCCGGCGCCAAAACCGCCGCTGGAGAAGCCGCCGCTGGTCACCCCGGCGTGGCCGAACTGGTCATACTGGGCCCGCTTTTGAGGGTCGGAGAGGATCTCGTAGGCTTCGTTAGCCTCCTTGAAACTGTCCTCGGCGGCCTTGTCGTCCGGATTCTTGTCGGGATGGAACTGGATCGCCTGTTTGCGGTATGCCTTCTTGATCTCGGTTTCCGAGGCGTTCCGGTGAATGCCGAGCACCTCATAGTAGTCGCGTTTATCGGCGTTGGCCAAAATAAATCCTTTTTTGGCTAATGGCAAAAGGCTAAGGGCCTAAAAAGCAGGCAAAAAACGCTGGGCTCACGGCTGATGGTTGCATCCTTTCAGCCCTTCGCCCTTCGTCTTTTGCCCGGCCTTCAGCCCTTAGCCCTCAGCCTTTAGCAGGCTGTTGAAAAACTACTGCGGAGGCCAGCTGCTGCGTTGCGCGGTGCACACTCCCTCGCCTATCTAACTGATATGTCTCAGTCGCTGCGCTCCGTGCGCCTTGCATCTGGCCTTCCTCGCTACGTTTTTCAACAGCCTGTTAGCCTGCTGTTGTATTATTTCTTGTCCTTGTCGTCCTTTACTTCTTCAAACTCGGCCTCTACGACCTTCTCTCCCTTTGCCTCTCCCTCTTTGGACGGCTCGCCGGTTTCAGTTCCCGGCTGGCCTGTCTTGGCGTACATGGCTTCGGCAAGCTTGTGCGATGCCTGGGAAAGCTCCTCGGTGGCCTTTTTAATGGCATCGAGATCGCTTCCTTCCATGACTTTCTTCACCGTGGCCAGGGCCTCTTCGATCTTCTTCTTCTCGGCCGCGTCGACCTTGTCGCCGAACTCCTTCAGCGACTTCTCGGTGGAATAGGCAAGGCTGTCTGCCTGGTTGCGCGCCTCGATCAGTTCCCGTTTCTTCTTGTCCTCCCCCGCATGGGCTTCGGCATCCCTGACCATTTTTTCGATCTCATCCTTGCCAAGGCCGGAGGAGGCGGTAATGCGGATCGATTGCTCCTTGCCGGTGCCATGATCCTTGGCGGAAACATGGACAATGCCGTTGGCGTCGATGTCGAAGGTCACCTCGATCTGGGGCACGCCGCGCGGTGCCGGCGGAATGCCGGTCAGCTCGAAGTTGCCGAGGGTCTTGTTGTCGGCGGACATTTCCCGCTCCCCCTGGAGCACATGGATGGTGACCGCCGGCTGGTTGTCGGCAGCGGTGGAGAAGGTCTGGCTCTTGCGACAGGGGATGGTGGTGTTCTTCTCGATCAGCTTGGTCATCACCCCGCCAAGGGTCTCGATCCCCAGCGACAGCGGGGTCACGTCGAGGAGGAGCACGTCTTTCACTTCGCCCTTCAGCACCCCTGCCTGGATGGCGGCACCGATGGCCACCACTTCGTCGGGGTTGACGCCACGGTTGGGGGTCTTGCCGAAGATCTCCTGGACCTTTTTCTGCACCGACGGCATCCGGGTCATACCACCCACCAGGATAACTTCATCCACGTCGGCCGGGGAGAGCCCGGCATCTTTCAGGGCGGTCCGGCAGGGCCCTTCCAGTTTGGCGATCAGGTCGGCGCAGAGGCTTTCCAGCTTGGCCCGGGTCAGCTTCAGGTTGAGGTGCTTGGGGCCACTGGCGTCGGCGGTGATGAACGGCAGGTTGATGTCGGTCTCCAGGGAGGTGGAGAGCTCGCATTTCGCCTTTTCCGCCGCCTCTTTCAGACGCTGCAGTGCCATCTTGTCGCTGCGCAGGTTGATCCCCTGATCCCGCTTGAATTCGTCGGCGATCCAGTCGATCACCTTTTGGTCGAAATCTTCGCCGCCAAGGAAGGTGTCGCCGTTGGTGGATTTCACCTCGAACACCCCATCCCCCAGCTCCAGGATGGAGACGTCAAAGGTCCCACCCCCCAGGTCAAACACCGCGACCTTTTCTTCTTTTTTCTTGTCGAGGCCATAGGCCAGGGCTGCTGCGGTCGGCTCGTTGATGATGCGGAGCACGTTGAGGCCGGCAATCTTGCCGGCGTCCTTGGTCGCCTGCCGCTGGGAGTCGTCAAAGTACGCGGGGACCGTGATGACTGCGTCGGTGACGGTTTCGCCCAGATAATCCTCGGCGGTCTTTTTCATCTTCTGCAAGACGATGGCGGAGATTTCCGGTGGGGAGTAGCGCTTGCCGCGCACCTCCACCCAGGCGTCAGCGTTATCCGCCTTGACGATCTTGAACGGGGAGATGGCGATGTCCTTCTTCACCGCTTCGGTGTCGAATTTACGGCCGATCAGGCGTTTGATGGAAAACAGGGTGTTCTCCGGATTGGTCACCGCCTGCCGTTTGGCCTGTTGGCCAACCAGGCGCTCGCCGCTTTCGGCGAATGCCACCATGGAAGGAGTGGTGCGACTCCCCTCGGCGTTTGCTATGACAACTGGCTCCCCCCCCTCCATCACTGCCACGCAGGAGTTGGTGGTCCCCAGGTCGATTCCGATAACCTTACTCATATGTGTATCCCTCCTTTGGTAATGTACTCTTGAAAGTTAGTCATGCCGGTTCGAAAAAACAAGGGCAAGGTTCATTTATTCGGCGGAGTTTTTCGGCGGGATTGCCACGGTAACCATGGCTGCCCGCAGCAGCCGGTCGTTGAGCAGATATCCCTTCTGCAGTTCCTCAATGACCGTGTTTGGCGCAAACTCGGCGCTTTCCACCTGGTTCATGGCGTGATGCAGCGCTGCATCAAATGGCGCGCCCTTGGCTTCGATGGGGGTGACGCCGAACTTGCGCAGGGACCCCTGCAGCATGGAGTGGGTCATCTTCACCCCTTCGATCACGGCGGAGCGGCAATCCTCCTCGGTTACATGGGCCAGCGCCCGGTCGAGGTTGTCAATGGCCGGGAGAATCTCCAGGATCAGGTTTTCGTTGCCGTACTTCAGGAGTTCTTCCTTTTCCTTCTGGACCCGCTTCCGGTAATTCTCCAGGTCGGCGCGCTCGCGCAGGACCTTTTCCCAATTGGTAGCAACCTCGGCTTCCTTTTGGGCCAGCAGCCCTTCCAGCTCCCTGATCCTTGCATCCCCTTCCAAAAGCGGTTCGGTCAGTGGCAATGCCTCCTCTGCCGCTGTCGTCTCCCCACCCTTTTCCCTATGGGTCTCGCCGCTCTTGCCGGCATCATGCTTATGCTTATCCACAGTTATTATCTCCTTGTTTGAAGCACTGATGGGTGCTGGATTGTAGTTGTACGCCGAGACGGCAACCTACTCCTGTTCCAGCAGTTTGCTCACCAGCTGCGCCGTGTAGTCCACAATCGGTATCACCTTGGCGTACCCCATCCTGGTGGGGCCGATGACGCCGAGCACGCCGAGCGTGTGTTTGCCGGTCATGTAGGTGGAGGTGACCAGGCTCATCCCTTCCATCTGACTCAAATGGGTTTCGGCGCCGATGAAGATCTGGATCCCTTCGGCGGCCAGACTCCGGTCGAGCAGGGTGACCAGCTGGCTCTTCTCCTCGAAGGCCCGAAAAATCTCTTTCATCCTGGCCGCTTCGGAGAATTCGGGCTGTTCGAAGATATTGGACTGTCCCTCGATAAAGACCTCACTGCTGACCCCTTCCAGGGTCTGCTCCGACAGCTCTAGGGCCCTGGCAAGCAGCTTGTCGTAACGGGTCTTGTCGTTTTGCATCTCTGCCAGGATCCGCTGCTTCACTTGGGAGATGGTGAGTCCTTCCAGCAGTTCGTTCAGGTAATTGGCCATCCTGATCAGATCAGCAGAGCCAAGCTCGTCTTCGGTTTCGACGATCTTGTTCTGGACCGTGCCGTTCTGGGCCACCAGGATCGCCAGGAGTCGTTTGCCGCTAAGCTTGACAAACTCGATCTGGCGAAAGATGTTGGTGTTGAACTGGGGCGCCAGAACAATCCCCAGGTAGTGGGACATGGAAGAAAGCATGCTGCTGGTCTGCTTGAGGACAGCTCCCACGTCTCTGCCGGTCAAGCTGTAGCGATCTTGTATGGCCTGTTGGGAGGCCCGGCCAATTCTGTTCACCTGCAACAGGGAGTCGACGTAAAAGCGGTAGGCCTTGTCGGTCGGGACCCGTCCGGCTGAGGTGTGGGGCGCCACCAGGTAGCCCATCTCCTCCAGGTCGGCCATCACGTTGCGCACCGTGGCAGGGGAGAGGGACAGGCCATGCCGACGGGTAACGGTCCTGCTTCCCACCGGCTCAGCGGTAACTATGTAGTCCTCGATGATCGCTTCAAGGATCTGCTTGCTCCGCTCCGACAGCTCTTCCTTCATCGGCTCCCCCAAAAATTCATTAGCACTCGAAATTGCCGAGTGCTAATAGTGACAAATTAACAACCAAGCTCGCCTTTGTCAAGGGAATTTCCCCCGTGTTATCAGTCCCATTCCCGGCTGAATGCCGCGCCAGGGGCGGAAATATCAGGCCGGCTGCAAAGTTGGCATGGCGGGAATTCTCCCGGTCAGAGGAAGCGGAGGAACACCTGGTTGGAAACGATCAGCGCAGCTGGCGACAGTCTGAGGCGTCCCCCCTCCATAAGAAGCAACCCCTGTCCGGTGAGGGTGGCAAGCTCGTTGGCAAACAGGTCGGTGACAGCGCCGCCGAACTCGTCCTCGAATTCTGCCAGCTCCACCCCTTCCAGCATGCGCAAGCCGAGGAACAGCCACTCACTAATCGCCTCCCGTCGGGAGAGTGTATGCATCTCCTCTTCGGGAAGGGTCCTGTGGGCGAGGGTGGCGAGGTACCGCTCCGGCAGGTCGGCGTTTTTCCATCTTACCCCATGGGGTGCCTCGCGCAGAAAGGAGTGGGCGCCGGCACCAAAGCCGAGGTAGCAGCCGCGCCGCCAGTAGACCTGGTTATGCTGGGAGCGAAATCCGGGGCGGGCGAAGTTGGATATCTCATACTGCTCATAACCTGCAGCCTGGAGAAGCTCGGTGGTCAGCTCGAATTGCCGGACTGCATCAGTCTCGGCTGGGAGCTCCACCACTCCAGTTGCTGCCTGCTCGGCCAACGGCGTCCCCTCCTCCAGGGTCAGGGCGTAAGCGGAGATATGTTCCGGCTGCAGAGCCAGGGCCTTTCTGAGCTCAGTCCCCCACATGTCGACCGTCTCCCCCGGCAGGGAATGGATCAGGTCGATGCTGATATTGGTGAAACCGGCGTCCCTCGCCAGCCCATAAGCAGCCAATGCCTGGCTGGCGTTATGGACCCGCCCTAGCATTTCCAGCTGCCGATCGTCGAAGGCCTGTACCCCGAGCGACAGGCGGTTGACCCCGGCAGATCGAAACTCGGCAAGCTTCTCTTTCGACAGGGTGCCGGGGTTCGCCTCCAGGGTGATCTCGGCATCGCTAGCAAGGTGGTATAGCCTGGCGGCGGTGTCAATGATTCTTCCCACCAGTTTGGGATCCATGAGCGACGGGGTGCCGCCGCCGAAATAGAGAGTAGGGGCGCTGGCCGGCTCCGAAAGCACGCCGGCGCGCAGCGCCATCTCCTGGAGCAGGCCGTCCACATACGCCTCCGCCTTGACCGGTGAGCCGGCCAGGGAATTGAAGTCGCAGTAGAGGCATTTTTTCAGGCAGAAGGGGAAATGAATGTAGAGGGCGGTTTGCATCTACTTTGATAGTAGTCCATCCCGAGCACAAAAGTCCAAGGGTAAATATCCCGGTTGAAAAGAGCCGCATTTGCCATTAAACTACATCTACCAACACAATCGAGTGTAGCAGGGAGACCGTCATGAGTCGAACAGTCAAGGCCGCCGCCGTCCAGTTCAATATCAGGGTCGGCGAGATCGACGCCAATGTGGCATATCTGCAGGGGGCACTGGCCCGCCTTGCCAAGGACGGCTGCCAGCTGGCGGTTTTGCCGGAGATGTGGAACACCGGCTATGCCTACAAACAGCTAAACGAACTGGCGCTTCGCACCCCCGAAGTGGTGGAGGAGCTGGCAAAGCTTTCCCAGGAGCACGGCATGGTCGTTGTCGGCAGCATGCCGGAGCCGCACGGGGAAAAGGTTTACAATACCGCCTACGTCATGGACCGGGGGGTACTGGTGGGGAAATACCGGAAGATCCACCTCTTTTCCATGATGGGGGAGGACCGCTCCCTCGATGGCGGCGACTCCTGGCTGGTGGTCGATACCCATTTGGGTCGGCTCGGCGTCTTCATCTGCTACGACCTCCGTTTCCCGGAGCTGGCGCGCCGGCTGGCGGTGGAAGGGGCGGAGATCCTGGTGGTGCCGGCGGAGTGGCCAAAACCGAGGGAAGTGCACTGGCGCACACTCTTGCAGGCCCGGGCGATCGAAAACCAGCTGTTCGTGGTGGCGGCCAACTGCTGCGGCGTCCAGGGGAAGCTCGATTTCTTCGGGGGGAGCCTCATCATCGGTCCAAAGGGGGAACTGCTGGCCGAGGGGGGCCAAGAGCAGGGCGAGCTGATGGCAATACTCGACTTCAGTGCCATGGCGAACTGGCGCCAGCAGATCCCCTGTTTCAACGACCGCAAACCGGAATACTACTGAAATATTGGTCGGTTACGCTGTTGCCCCGGCAAAAAACCATTGACTTCGGTTACGCTAAGGCATATTTTCTTGGAACCTAATCAATCATCGCTGGAGGTACAAACCCTTGGGAATGTTCGCACAAACCGGGCTGGTAGTAAAAATTGTCCTCGGTATCCTGCTCTATTTTTCGGTAGTGTCATGGGCCATCATCTTTTACAAATTTCTCCAGGTCCACCGGGCCAACAACGAGTCGGAGCGGTTCCTCGACTTCTTCTGGAAGACCAAGCGCTTTGACGCCATCAACGCCCAGCTCGACCGCTTCCCCAACTCTCCCTTAAGCGTTCTGTTCAACGAAGGGTACGGCGAGCTGCGCAAGCTCCAGGAAAAGGGGGAGGAGCGTGAAGAGCTCAACGTCATCAGCACCGACCTGGGAGGGATAGACAATATCTCCCGGGCGCTACGCCGTGCAACTACATCCGAGATCACCCGCCTGGAAAAATACCTCACCTTCCTCGCCACCACCGGCTCCACCGCTCCGTTCATCGGCCTGTTCGGCACGGTCTGGGGAATCATGGTGGCGTTCAAGGGGATCGGCGAAACCGGCTCCGCTTCCCTGGCGGTGGTCGCCCCCGGCATCGCCGAGGCGCTGATTGCCACCGCCATCGGCCTGGTGGCGGCGATTCCGGCGGTGATGGGGTACAACCACTTCCAGAATCGGATCAAGGTCCTGATTGCCGAGATGGACAGCTTTTCCACCGAATTCCTCAACATCGTCCAGCGCAGCGTCAGCAAAAAATAGGGGGGAGAGATGGAGCTCGGGAGCAGAGGCAATAATGACCGCGGTGTCATGTCGCAGATCAACGTCACCCCCCTGGTGGACGTGATGCTGGTGCTGCTGGTTATTTTCATGGTGACCGCCCCGATGATGCAGCAGGGGATGCAGGTCAATCTGCCCAAGGCGCAGACAAAGGGTTTGGAGGCCCAGGATCAGTCGGTGGTGGTCTCCATGGACCGGACGGGCCGGCTGTTTATCAACAGCGACCAGGTTGCCTTCGATGATCTGCGCGGCAAGCTTGCCGCACTGTTTGCCAACAAGGCGAAAAAAGAGGTGTTTCTCAAGGCCGACAAGGATGTCCCGTACGGTGAGGTGGTCAGGACCATGGCGGCAATCAAGGGGGCCGGCATCGAACGCCTCGGCATGATCACGGAGCCTGTTCAGCGGCAATGATTCCCGTGCCAGCCCAAAAAAAGCCGGACCTGGGGGATATGGTGATGCTCTCCATCATCATTCATTTGCTGTTGGTCCTCCTGCTGATCAGATTGTCCTCCCAACAATGGCGTCGTGCCGTTACTCCCCCGGTTTACTATGTGGATCTCGTCAACCTGCCGGTTGCGCACCCCCGGGCGGGGACGTCAGCCCCAGCGGGGAATAATCGACCGGCCCCGGTCGCCACCCCCCCAGTCAAAGAGGCGATGCAGCTCCCGGTCAAGGGGGGGAAAGTCGCCAAGGTAAAGGCTCCATCGTTAAAACCACCCCCGCCGCGTCAGGGAGCGGAAAGCGACCGTGAATTTCAGGAGCGGCTCGCCCGCCTGCAGCGGCAGACGGAAGAACGCCACGAGGCATCGGCCCTTGAGGCGCTGCGGCAAAAGGTTGCCACAGCCGGCAAGGGAACTGGTCAAGGCGGAAGCCCCGTCGCCAACGAAAGTGAGGCGGGGAGCGATTACGCCAGTTACATCCAGTCCCGGCTAAAGGACGCGTTTGCCAGCACCATCGCCCACCAGAGCAGGGCGCCGGAGGTGCTGGTGAGAATCAGCATTGCCCGCAACGGCCGCCTGGCTGGCTACCGGATCGAGCGGAGCAGTGGCGACCCGCTTTTTGAAGCTGCAGTCGCCAGGGCCATTGCCAAGGCTGAAAAGACCTTTCCACCCCCCCCTGACGGCAAGGTGTTTGAGCAGGCCTATCTGTTTCGGCCCCAAGGAGTTGCCAAGAAGTGAACAAGGTGTTGTTTATCATGACGTTGCTCGGCCTGCTGCTGCCGGCGGTTCTCTCGGCCCAGGAGGGGTATCTGGAGGTGACGGCACCGGGTAACCGGCAGATTCAGCTGGCAATCGCCCCACCGCAGAGCTTGACGGGAGCGGCAAAGCCCGAGGTGGCAAAGGAGATCGCCGAGGTCCTGCAGTTTGACCTGACCCTGGCCGGGCCGTTTGCGGTCAGGGCCGGCGCCATCAACCAGGGAACCAGCGGCATCAGGCATGGCGAGTTTGATTTTGCCGTCTGGCAGGCCGCCGGCGCCGAGCTCCTCATCAAGAGCGGCTACACTCTCGCCGCCGATAGCGTAACGGTCGAGTACCGTCTCTATGACGTCATCAAGCAGCAGGAGCTGGCGGCCAAACGTTACACCGGCAGGCTGGCCGATCTACGCCGGATCACGCATACCTTCGCCGATGAGGTTCTGTTGGCCATCACTGGCGAGCGGGGGCCCTTCTCCGGCAAAATTGCCTATGTCTCGAAGGTGACCGGCAACAAAGAGCTCTCGCTGATGGACTACGATGGGTACCATGTTCAGCAGCTCACCAGCAACGGTTCCATCAACCTCAATCCTGACTTCTCCGCCAACGGCCGGGAGCTGATCTATACCTCATTCAAGAAGGGGAAGTCCGACCTCTATCGCCGGGAGCTCTTCACCGGCTCCGAGGTGCGCATTGCTTCCTACAGCGGGACTAACGGCTTCGGCGCCTGGGCGCCTGATGGCAAGCGCATTGCCATTTCCCTGAGCAAGGACGGCAATGCGGAGATCTATCTGCTCAACAAGGATGGCCAGCAGCTGGCGCGGCTCACCACTAACCCTGCCATCGATGTCTCGCCAGCCTGGTCGCCGGACGGCGCACGCCTTGCCTTTGTCTCCGACCGGTTCGGGTCGCCGCAGGTATTCATCATGGCGGCTGACGGCACCGGGGTTCGCCGGCTCACCATCAACGGCTCCTACAATGCATTCCCCCGCTGGTCACCAAAAGGAGACCGCATTTCTTACTGCCGTCAGCAGGAAGGGGGGTTCCAGGTTCACCTGATCAACCCGGATGGGAGCGACGATCAGCAACTCACTAGCGAAGGGAATAACGAGCACCCGCGCTGGTCACCCGACGGCCGCTTTATCGTGTTCAGCTCCCGGCGCAATGGCAGGGAGGCCCTCTACGTGATGCGGTCCGACGGCGGTGGCCAGACCAGGATCTCCCGCGGCAAGGGGGAGGATTCACACCCGGTCTGGTCTCCCCGCTGGTAGAGGTGCCAGTCCCGCTGTCGCGCAGTCAATGTTGAAACCCAGGACAAGTCAGGTATACTGTGAGAATTGCCGTATCATTATATGTATGTAACAAAACCGCGAAAGGAGAAATGATCATGCGTCAGAAACAGCTAGGTTATTTGATTATTCTTGGGGGAGTGCTCCTCCTCTCCAGCGCTTGCGCGAAAAAGGAAGTGGTGAAGAGTGAAGAGCTGGCGCCGCCGGCTGTGGCCGCCAAGCCGGCCGAACCCGTGCCTCTGCCGGCCCCGGTGAAGGAGGAGGCGGTGCAGCCCCAGCCGCTACAGGAGACCAAGATAGCCGAGGCCCCGGTGAAAGAGGAGGCAAAACCGGTCCAGGCGGAAATTGTCCTCTCCAGGATCGCCTTCGACTTTGACTCCTACATCTTAACCCAGCCTGCCCGTGAGACCCTGAAAATAAATGCCGAGCTGCTGCTGAAAAATCCTTCGCTTAAGGTGCAGATCGAAGGGCATTGTGACGAGCGGGGATCTGACGAATACAACCTCGCCCTCGGTGAAAAGAGGGCCCGGCACGCCTTGGATTATCTAGTGTTGCTCGGCGTTCCGGCCAGCCGGCTCAGCATCGTCAGCTATGGCAAGGAAAAACCGGCCGATCAGGGCCACGATGAAGCAGCCTGGGCCAAAAACCGCCGGGCTGAATTTGTGATTATGGGCAGATAGGGGGCTACCCCTTTTCAGCCGTTGGCGATTAACCAGGAGGAATGCATTGAAAAGGATACACATATTGACAAGGATGCTCGTCGTCACGCTGCTTATCATCGCGGCTGGCTGTGCCAATCAGCGGGATGTGCAGTTTCTGCAGGGTGACATGGACGAGGTGAAGAGCCGGCTGTTCCGGATGGAAAAGGAAATCGGCGGCTTAAAGACGGAAACCAAGGGGAGCGTCGAGATCTCCCAGAAGACAGTGCAGAGCGACATTGCCGGGATTCGCAAGGGGATGGCCGATTTGCAGAACTCCCTTGAGGGAACCCGGGTCGATCTGCAGGTCCTGTCCGGCAAGGTTGACGATGCCGGCCAGGCAGCCAAACGCCCGGTCGAAGATGTGGCGCTGCTGAAGGAAGATATGCGGCTGCGTCTGGCAGCCCTGGAAGAGAAGGTGCAGAAACTGGAAAAAGGTGTCGACCTGCTCGGCAAACAGCTGGCGGAGACCAAGGCAAAAGAGCCGGAAAAGAGCCCGGAGGCCCTTTACCAGCAGGGGCTGGATCTCTTCAAGGGTGGCAGTATGGCCAAAGCCAGAGAGACGTTTGCCCGGTTCACCGAGCTCTATCCCAAACATGAGCTGGCTGCCAACGCCCATTACTGGAGCGGCGAAACCTATTACAGTGAGAAAAAGTATGATGAGGCGATTCTAGAATTCGAGAAGGTCATCAGAAATTACCCTGGCAAGGACAAGGTGCCGGCCGCCATGCTGAAGCAGGGGCTCGCATTCAAGGAGATCGGTGACATAAAAAGTGCCCGCCATGTGCTGAAAAAGCTGGTGGAGAATCATCCCACGGCGGAAGAGGCGGTCAAGGCCAAGGAAAAGCTGAAGGAGCTCAAGTAGAGCGGCACCCGGTAACGGGAGACACTTGGAGGATCAAAAAAACAGGCGGGGAATTCCCCGCCTGTTTTATATTTTCGCTGTTCGCCGTGGGCGGTTAACCGCAGGTTAAGCGACGTGCTCAGGTTTTTTCTCCGGGGCAACTGGTGCCGTGGCCTCGGTTTTCTCGCCCGCCTGTTCCTGTGCCACTTCCTGCTCCTTGGCTGCCGTCTCTTTGGCCAGTCGCTCCTGCTCCTCGGCGACCCTCGTCTCTTCCTCGATATTGTGCTTGAAATCCTCCGCTGCCCGCTTGAACTCGGCGAGCCCCTTACCAAGCGACTTGGCGATCTCTGGAAGCTTCTGCGGCCCGAGCACGATCAGGGCTATAACCAGGATTACGATCAGTTCCGGCATCCCAATTCCAAACATATCTGTACCTCTCTCGGCAACCGTTGATTTGAAAAAATAATAAAGGTTTTCCCTTGCCGTGTCAAGAAGAGTGCAAAGGGTTTGACATGGACAGCAACTTTGTCTACTATTTGCCCAGCGCACGGTGACCCTCGTGCCGGCACTCTGGGAAAAGGAACCTACCATGTCCAGTGAAGAGATTAAACAGCAGATCCGGGCCCTGCTGAAAGAGCGCAATGGCGTGCTGCTTGCCCATAACTATATGCGTGACGAGGTGCAGGAGCTCGCCGACATCACCGGCGATTCACTGGCACTCTCCATGGAGGCCGCCAACACGGCTGCTTCTGTTATCGTCTTCTGTGGTGTCCATTTCATGGCTGAATCAGCCTCGATCCTGGCTCCGGACAAGACCGTGCTGCTGCCGCGGCTTGATGCCGGCTGTCCGATGGCTGACATGGTGACAGTTGAAGCATTGCTGCAACTGAAGGCTCAGCACCCCGGCGTACCGGTGGTCACCTATGTCAACTCTTCGGCTGCAGTCAAGGCGGTGAGCGATATCTGCTGCACTTCGGCCAATGCGGTGAAGGTGGTCGACTCCTTGGCGGAACCAGAGGTGATCTTCGTCCCGGATAAGAACCTCGGCCGCTACGTGGCCCACTTCTCCAGCAAGACCTTCCATTTCTGGGAGGGGTACTGCCCCACCCACGAACGGCTCCAGCCCGACGCTGTCCGCCGGCTGAAACAGGAGCACCCTGACGCCCTCTTCATCTGCCATCCCGAATGCAATCCGGCAGTGGTGGCTCTGGCCGACCACGTCTGTTCCACCAGCGGCATGTACGATTACTGCAAAAAGAGCCCGGCCCGGCGGTTCATCATCGGCACCGAGGCAGGAATCCTCTACCGGCTGAAACGGGAGAACCCGGCCAAGGAGTTCCTCCTTGCCTCGCCGGCCCTGGTCTGTCCGAACATGAAGCTTACCTCCCTGGAGGATATTCTGGCGGCACTCACCAGCATGACGCCGGTGGTAAAAGTGCCGGAGGAGATCCGGCTGCCGGCGAAACGCGCGCTGGACCGGATGCTCGCCATCCCGCGGGACTGATAACAAATCGTGCGACGTGCGACGTTTGTCGTGCGACGTAAATATTTTGCACGTAGCAAGAGAAATGAGGTACTACCATGATCAGACCATTCCAGGGAATTCATCCCCGCATCGACACAACCGCTTTTATTGCCGAGACCGCCGTGATTGTCGGCGAGGTGGAGATTGGCGCAGAGAGCAGTATCTGGTACAACGTGGTGGCCCGCGGCGACGTGAATTTCATCCGGATCGGCGCCCGTAGCAACATCCAGGACCTCTCCATGCTCCATGTGACCCATAAAAAGGGACCCGATGACCCCGGCGCGCCGCTCATCATCGGCGACGATGTCACCGTCGGCCATAGTGTCACCCTCCATGGCTGCACCATCGAGAAGGGTGCCTTCATCGGCATGCAGGCCATCGTCATGGACAAGGTGGTGGTGGGGGAAGGGGCGCTGGTTGGCGCCCGGGCACTGGTCACCGAAGGGACCGTCATTGCCCCCCACACCCTCTGGGTCGGCGCCCCGGCCAAGTACAAGCGCGACCTGACCCCGGAGGAGATCGCCTGGCTGCAGAAATCGGCCGGCAACTACGTGAAGTACTCCCGGCAGTATCTCAACGACAAGCCGTAGGGTAAAACCTTTTTTCCCAGTAGGGGCGAAGCAAGGGTCATCTGCTTCGCCCGGAAATGCCGACGCATATGACCGGCAAAGGGCGAAGCATTTGCACAAAGCCGCAAATGCTGTCGCCCCTACGTTTTCGCACATTGGGACATGAACATGGGGGATACACGAGCAATGACCGAACCGCTGTGCGACTTTTACTGCGAAAAGATCCTGAAGGGGCGGGAGCCGATCCGGGTCTACATCGAGAACGAGCGGGTCTTTGCCTTTCACCATACCAACCCCCTCTGGGAGCAGCATGTGGTGCTTCTGCCGAGGAAGCATATCGAATCGCTCCTTACTCTGGAAGAGGCCGATAATGATCTGCTCCTGGAACTGATCGCCATGGCGAAGCGGATCGCCGCGGACTTCATGGCAAGCCATGGCGCTTGCCGGGTCTACACCAACCTTGGCGCTTACCAATCCGCCAAGCATCTGCACTGGCATATCGGCTGTGGTGAACAGCTTCGGCCATATTGAAGCCAGCTTCTCCAGGGCTAATCAGACCACCGTCACCCATCTGAAAATCGGTCCGCGGTTCACCCATAATTCTCCTTTACAAAACTATCCCGTTATACTATATTTCCCCTTTGCACGGAGAGATGTCCGAGTGGTTGAAGGAGCACGCCTGGAAAGCGTGTGTATGTTAATAGCGTACCGAGGGTTCGAATCCCTCTCTCTCCGCCAGATTTTATTCACCCAGCTTTTTCGTAGTCAGATGTATCAGCCGGACCCACCAGTCCGGTCCGCATTTGTGTGGATTGCACCTTGTGCAGCTTGATCCCCGCCGCCTTCGGTTTGCGGGTATGGCTGATAGCTGGGTCCCGCGCAACGGAAGGTTATGAACCCCGTCAGGTCCGGAAGGAAGCAGCGGCAGTAACTTGCTCCGTGTGCCGCGGGGGTGCCCAGCTATCAGTTATGTCCGCAAATTATCTATGCCTGCTCCGCCCCACCTTCCCCCTCTGAAATAGTGACTATCGGCAAACTGGATAGCCACTGATTATCTACTCTTATCCGGCAAAGGTCCGTTTTCGGATGAGAACCGATTGATGCAGCGAGGTCAAAGCCTTGTCGTACCTTGTTTTAGCACGAAAATGGCGGCCGCAGACCTTCCGCGACCTCATTGGTCAGGAACACGTCAGCCAGACCCTGAAAAATGCCATCGATTCAGGGCGGGTCGCCCACGCCTTCCTCTTCACTGGCGCCAGGGGGGTAGGAAAGACCAGCTCGGCGAGGATCCTGGCCAAGGCCCTGAACTGCGAGCAGGGTCCCACGCCGGAGCCATGCAACGTTTGCACGGCCTGTCTGGAGATCACCGCAGGGAATGCGGTTGACGTCTTTGAGATCGACGGCGCCTCCAATACCGGCGTGGATGATATCCGGGAACTGCGCGAGACCGTCAAATACCTCCCCTCCCGCTGCCGCTACAAGATCTTCATCATCGACGAAGTGCACATGCTTTCCACCAACGCCTTCAACGCCCTGCTGAAAACCCTGGAAGAGCCCCCGCCGCACGTCAAGTTCATCTTCGCCACTACCGAGCCGCACAAGGTCCCGATCACCATTCTATCGCGCTGCCAGCGCTTCGATTTCAAGCGGATTTCGCTGCAGAAGATTGTTGGGCGGCTCCGCTATATCGTTGACCAGGAGCAGATCTCTATAAGCGAGGGGGCGCTGGCGATCATCGCCCGCAAGGGTGACGGCAGCATGCGCGATTCCCTGTCGACCCTCGATCAGGTCCTCGCCTTTTGCGGTGAGACGGTAGGGGACGAGGAGGTCACTGCGCTGCTCGGGGTGGTTGACCGGCGGCTTCTGGTCGAAACCGGTCAGGCGGTTTTTGCCCGGGACTGCCGCACCCTGCTGGAGCTGGTAAAGCGGGTCGATATGGTGGGTTACAGCATGCGCCAGTTCGCCCAGGAACTGATCGAACTGTTCCGTACCCTGACGATCATCCGCGTCGTTTCGGAGCCGGCAGAACTCCTCGATCTGGCCGAGGCGGAACTAGCAGAGTTGAGGGGACTGGCTGCAGCCGGCGAGCTTGCCGAGCTCCAGCGGCAGCTGACCCTGTTGCTGAGGGCGGAAACCGAAATGGCCCACGCCACCTTCCCGCGGCTGATTCTGGAGATGGCCCTGCTGAAAATGGCCACCCTGGTCCCGGTAGTGCCGATCAGCGACTTGCTGCGGAGGCTTGCGGCACTGGAAGGTGGTTCGCAAGTGGCTTTGGCAGCACCACCGTCCCAGCAGAAACCACGACCGGAACCGCGGCCGGCTCCGGTGGCCCCGCCGAAGGCGATTGAGAAGGAAATGGAGAAGAGTTCCCCGCCGGCTGCTGCCACTGAACCGGTGCAGGGGGGGGCAGGCGACTGGTCAGGTTTTGTGGCACTGGTGAAAGGGAAGAAAGCTGGCATTGGTTCCCTGTTGGAGCATGGCCGCCCCCTGGAAGTTTCCCCTCAACGGTTGGCAATCGGCTTCCCGGCCGGCTCCTTTTATCTCAACAGCTTGAAGGACCCCGAGGCGCTGGCGACGCTGAAAGCAATTGCAGTGAGCTACTTCCAGGCGCCGACGGTCGTGGAGCTGGTTCCACTGATGGCGGGTAGTAACGACGCCCCGCCGACCCTGGAGGAAAAAAAAAGCCATGAGCGGAGCACGCGGGTAGCCAAGTTGCAGGGAGAGGTGCGCGAAGACCCCTTGGTAACGGCGGCCCTAGAGATATTCGGCGGCGAGATCAGTGAAATCAAGGAACTTGACCGGTAAATTGTATAACCTCGTTTTAACCAAGCGCGGCGGTTGTTAATCAAGAGTAAAAAACCACGATCACCCCGGAGGGAAGAAGATGTCCAAAGGTTTGGCGCAGATCATGAAGCAGGCGCAGATGATGCAGCAGAAGATGGCGAAATTGCAGGAAGAGGCGGCCTTGAAGTGCGCGGAAGCCACTGTTGGTGGCGGTGCGGTAACAGCCAGAGTCAACGGCAAAAACCAGCTGGTGGCGTTATCGATAAAAAAAGAAGTGGTGGATCCGGCAGACGTGGAGATGCTCCAGGATCTGGTATTGGCGGCAGTCAACGAGGCCCTCAAGAAGGTGCAGGGGGAGTTAGCTGAGGAGATGGGGAAGATTACGGGGGGGCTCAACATTCCTGGGTTCATGTAGTATGGCTGTTACCTGGAGCACTATTGACAAAGCTAGGTAGCTGAGCCCAGTTGCTCAAGCCTCTGCCAGATGAGTTCCACAAAAGGTTCAATATTTTTTTAATCACACTAAACAAATAAAAAGTTGTTTTATATCCTGGGAAAATATGCTACATTTTGCCAAATCACTGACCAGGCTGCTTGGGGAGCTGAAAAAGCTGCCCGGGGTAGGGGAAAAGACCGCATTAAGGCTCGCCTTTCATCTGCTGAAATCCCCCGATAACGTGACAGCCTTGGCCGAAAGCCTGCTGGAGATGAAGAGCCGGGTGCGCTTCTGTTCTTCCTGCTTCGGTATCACCGAAGAAGACCCCTGCTATCTCTGCTCCGCCAACCGGGACGATGGGGTCATCTGTGTGGTGGAAGAGCCTCAGGACCTGCTGGCGGTGGAACGAAGCCAGGGTTTTCACGGTCGTTACCATGTGCTGCAGGGGGCACTTTCCCCATTGAGCGGCATCACACCGGCCAACCTGCGGATCGCCGAGCTGCTCCACCGCCTGGAAGATGGCAAGGTTCGGGAGGTGCTCCTCGCCACCAACTTCACGGTGGAAGGGGAGGCAACGGCCCTGTATTTGACCAAACTGATCAAGCCGTTGGGGATCAGGGTTACCCGGCTTGCCCACGGCATTCCCACCGGCAGTGACCTGGAATATGTCGATGCGGCCACCGTTCAGCGTGCCCTGGAAGGACGTAGCGAGATGTGATACCGAACCAGTACTGAGCAGCTTTTGCTTTGCCCGATAATCCAAACAGACCCACAGGAGGAAGAGTATGAGTCGCAGAATGGTAACCATTGATGGTAATACCGCCGCCGCCCACGTAGCCCACGCAACCAACGAAGTGATCGCCATCTACCCGATCACCCCGTCGTCGGTGATGGGTGAGATCTCCGACGAGAAGAGCGCCCGGGGGGAGAAAAACATCTGGGGAACGGTTCCGCTCGTGGCTGAGATGCAGTCTGAGGGGGGTGCTTCCGGTGCCGTCCACGGGGCACTGCAGGCTGGTGCGATGACCACCACCTTCACTGCCAGCCAGGGACTTTTGCTGATGATCCCGAACATGTTCAAGATCGCCGGCGAGCTCACCTCCACGGTGTTCCATGTTTCGGCCCGTGCCATTGCCACCCAGGCCCTTTCCATCTTTGGCGACCATTCCGACGTGATGGCCTGCCGCTCCACCGGCTGGGTCATGCTCTGCTCCAACAACGTGCAGGAGGTGATGGACTTTGCCCTGATTTCCCAGGCGTCCACCCTGCGCGCCAGAATACCGTTCCTCCATTTCTTCGACGGCTTCCGCACTTCCCATGAAGTGCAGAAGGTGGAAGAGCTCACCTTTGACGACATGCGCGCCATGGTCAACGAGGATTTGGTTCTGGCGCACCGGTCCAGGGCGCTGACGCCCGACCACCCGGTGATGCGCGGCACCGCTCAGAACCCCGATGTCTACTTCCAGGGACGGGAGACGGTCAATAAGTTCTACCTGCCGGTGCCGGCCATTATCCAAGAGGAGATGAACAAGTTTGCGAAGCTGGTGGGACGCCAGTACAAGCTGGTAGATTATGTGGGTGCGCCTGATGCCGAGCGGGTGGTGGTGGTGATGGGTTCCGGTGCCGATACCGCCCATGAGACGGTGGATGCCCTCACCGCCAAGGGGGAAAAGGTCGGGGTGGTGAAGGTTCGCCTGTTCCAGCCGTTCCCGATCGATGCTTTTGTGGCGGCACTTCCCGCCTCCGTGAAAAAGATTGCAGTGCTCGACCGGACCAAAGAGCCGGGTGCGCTCGGCGAACCCCTCTATCTGGCGGTACGTACTGCCATCGGCGAGGCGATGACCGACAAGAAAACCAGTTTCAGCCAGTACCCCGCCATCGTCGGCGGTCGCTACGGCCTCGGTTCCAAGGAGTTCACCCCGGCCATGGTCAAGGCGGTGCTGGACAACCTGAAGGACGACCGGCCGAAGAACCACTTCGTGGTCGGGATCAACGAGGATGTCTGTAACAGCAGCCTCGATTTTGACCCGGCCTTCAAGATCTCTGCCCCCGGTCTCTATGCGGCCATGTTCTACGGGTTAGGTGCCGACGGTACCGTCGGCGCCAACAAGAACTCGATCAAGATCATCGGTGAGAAGACCGACAACAGTGCCCAGGCCTACTTCGTTTATGACTCGAAGAAGTCGGGGAGCATCACCACCTCCCATCTCCGCTTCGGCAAAGGGACCATCCGTTCCCCGTACCTGATCGAGCAGGCCGATTTTGTCGCCTGCCACAACTTCAGCTTCCTCGAGAAGTACGACATGCTGGCCAAGGCCAAGAACGGCGCCACCTTCCTCCTCTGCTCCGCCTACGACAAGAATGAGGTGTGGGACCGGATGCCGGTGGAGGTACAGCAGCAGATCATCGCCAAGAAGCTGAAGTTCTACGTCATCAACGCCATCAAGCTTGCCGAAGAGCTCGGCCTCGGCGCGCGGATCAATGTCATCATGCAGACCGCCTTCTTTAAGATCTCCAACATCATCCCGCTGGAGAGCGCCCTCGATGCGATCAAGGATGCTATCAAAAAGACCTATGGCAAGTCGGGCGAAAAAGTGGTGGCGATGAACAACAAATCGGTGGATGCCGCCCTGGAGAATATCTACGAGGTGCCGGTGCCGGCCAGTGCCACCAGCAAGATCAAAAAGCCGCCAGTGGTTGCGGCGGGCGCTCCCAAATTTGTCCAGGATGTGACCGCCCCCATCATAGCCGGCTACGGCGACGACCTGCCGGTTTCGGCGATGCCCATCGACGGTACCTTCCCCACCGCCACTTCCCAGTATGAGAAGCGGAACATCGCGGTGGATATCCCGGTCTGGGACGAGAAGGTCTGTATCCAGTGCGCCATTTGCTCCTTCGTCTGCCCTCACTCCACCATCCGGATGAAGATCTACGAGCCGGCCGAGCTGGCCAATGCGCCCAAGACCTTTAAATCGGTGGATGCCACCGGCAAAGAGTTTGCTGGGAAGAAGTTCACTCTCCAGGTGGCCCCGGAAGACTGCACCGGCTGTGGCGCCTGTGTCCACAACTGCCCGGCCAAGAGCAAGGAAGACCCGAACCACAAGGCGATCAATCTCACCTTCCAGGCACCGCTGCGGCAGGCGGAGGCGGATAACTGGGAATTCTTCCTCGCCATTCCGGATACCGATCCCAAGCTGATCAAGCGGGAGACCCTGAAGGGGAGCCAGCTGATCCCGTCCATGTTCGAATTCTCCGGAGCCTGCGCCGGCTGTGGCGAAACCCCTTATCTGCAGCTCCTCTCCCAGCTCTTCGGCGATCGGGCACTGATTGCCAACGCTACCGGCTGTACCTCCATCTATGGCGGCAACCTCCCCACCACCCCATGGGCGAAGCGGAAAGACGGCCGTGGCCCGGCATGGTCCAACTCCCTGTTCGAGGACAACGCCGAGTTCGGCTTCGGCATGCGGCTTACCGTGGACAAGTTCGGCCAGGCGGCCGGCGAGCTGCTGGCAGAGCTACAGGAATGCGGATGCAAGGCCTGTCAAGGTCTGAAAGGGTTGATGGCCGAGATTAAGAATGCCGACCAGTCCAACCAGGAGGGGATCGAAGCACAACGTGGGCGGGTGGCCAAGCTGAAGCAGGGGCTTGTCTCCTGCACCGAGCCCGCCGCCAAGCGGCTGATCTCCCTGGCCGACTACCTGGTGAAGAAATCGGTCTGGATCGTCGGTGGCGACGGCTGGGCCTATGACATCGGCTATGGCGGCCTTGACCATGTTATCGCCTCGGGAAAGAACGTCAACTTGCTGGTACTCGACACCGAAGTTTACTCCAACACCGGCGGCCAGGCCTCCAAGTCGACCCCGCTCGGTGCCGTGGCACAGTTTGCCGCCGGCGGCAAGGCGATGCCAAAGAAGGACCTCGGCATGATTGCCATGGCCTATGGTAACGTCTATGTGGCGAAGGTCGCACTTTCTAACCCAGGCCAGGTGGTAAAGGCCTTCATCGAGGCGGAGGCGTTCGACGGCCCTTCGCTGATCATTGCCTATGCCCACTGTATCGCCCATGGCATTGACATGGCTTCTGCCGTAGACGAGAACAAAAGGGCGGTGTCCAGTGGTCACTGGCCGCTGTTCCGCTACAATCCGGAACTGTCCCTTGCGGGGAAGAATCCGCTGCAGATGGACAGCAAGGCGCCGACTATCTCCTTCGAAGAGTACGCCTATGGCGAGAACCGTTACCGGGTGCTGAAAAAGAACAACCCGGAGGCGGCGGCCAAGCTCATGCAACAGGCCAACAGCTGGACTTCCAGGCGTTTCGAGCTTTACGAGAAAATGGCGGCCATGTCGTTCGATGGGAGCGAGAAGAAATAGGTTTCCGGTCATCACGTGAAAAAAAGCTCCGGCAGCGTTTGTCTGTCGGAGCTTTTTTTGCAAGGGAACCAGTGCTGATTTAAATACCTTGATAGAACTCGATATATTTGTTATAAAAACTAGCGCAATTAAATAATGCTCGGCTTAAGAGGTAGGAAATGGCGAATCCTCAGATGGTCATGTATGACGAGGAATTCAAGCAGATAAACTCGGTGATCGAGAAGCTTCTCAAAGAAGCCAATGCCAAGGTGATATTCCTAGTCGACAAGAACGGCCAGTTGATTTCCGGGGTCGGCGAAACCGAACGGTTTGACACAACTTCACTCGCCTCGCTCACGGCCGGCAATATCGCCGCCACCGGCGGGATGGCGAAGCTGATCGGCGAGAAGGAATTTTCCATCCTGTTTCACGAAGGTGAAAAAGACAACCTTCATATCTCCATCGTTGGTGGGCGTGTCATCCTGGTGGTGCTGTTCGACAGCCGCTCCTCCCTCGGCCTGGTTCGGCTGCGGGTCAAAAAGGCCTCGGACGAGTTGACTATCATCTTCGGCGGCCTGCTGAAAAAGGCGGAAGAGAAGGAAAAAAGTGGCGACACCGATTTTCCCTTTGCCGAAATCACCGACGACGATATCGATAATCTGTTCAGCTAAAGTAGAGGTAAAGATAGATGTCCTTCATCAATTACGCCTCCCGTGAAATAAACTGCAAGATCGTCTATTATGGCCCTGGCCTCTGTGGCAAGACCACCAATCTGCAGTTTGTCTACCAGAAGACCGCGCCGGACGCCAAGGGCAAAATGATCAGCCTGGCCACGGAAACCGAGCGGACCCTGTTCTTTGACTTTCTGCCGCTGGCGCTTGGCGAAATCAGAGGCTTCAAGACCCGCTTTCACCTCTACACCGTGCCGGGACAGGTCTTTTATGACGCCTCCCGCAAGCTGATCCTCAAAGGGGTGGATGGCGTGGTGTTTGTGGCCGATTCACAGGAAGAGCGGATGGACGCCAACATCGAATCCCTGGAGAACCTGCGGGTAAATCTCCAGGAGCAGGGGTACGAGCTCGATAAGCTCCCCTTCGTGGTCCAGTACAACAAGCGCGACCTCCCCAGCGTCCTCCCGGTGGATAATCTCCGCAAGGAGCTGAACCCGACCAACGTCCCCGACTTCGAAGCCTGCGCCACCACTGGCGAAGGGGTGTTTGAGACCCTCAAGGCGGTCGCCAAGCTGATCCTGGTCGATCTGAAACAGGGGAAATAAGAGCCGTTCGCGGTGTCAATTTTTTGAAGTGGCGCAACTTTTGACTGAAGATGATAGAAGCCTGCAAACATGGAGTTTGCAGGCTTTACTGTTGTCAGCAGCCGCTTGCCCACTACGTGCAATTCGTCGTTGGTCAGTCCGGAATCACTCTATTTTCGGCTTGACATAAACTTGGATGCATGTTATAAGAATCTTTCTTTTATTCCTCAATAGCTCAGTTGGTAGAGCAATGGACTGTTAATCCATGTGTCCCTGGTTCGAGTCCAGGTTGGGGAGCCAAATATACCAAAATGGGATAATCCTGCTAACTGCAAGGGTTATCCCATTTTTTTGTCAAGTTCCACTCTTTCTACCAGCCCTAAAACTTTGCAGCGGCTCGGTTTTCGGGGGGAAGGTCCAATATAAAAGCCTACAGATGCAGGCTTTTTCGTTGTAGCTCTCCATGTGTGAATCGGCAATCTCCAGATTGCCCTGGCCGTTCCCGCTTCTCAAAAGCCGGAAGTTCCGGCCAATGCTCGGCAGGCCTCTTCTAGCTGAATCGGGTTCATTCCTGCAGGGAATCCCGCTTCCTGCCCGACCGTCATCTGGCGATTATCCGCGCCGGTTCGAAGCAGTTGCTGAATTGGGGAAGCGGAGAAGCGCAGGGGGTCCCCTCCAGGGTCACCAGCCGTCCCTGATATCGTTTCCGGAGCTCATCCTGAAGTGGTCCGAGAAGCAGGTAGTCCCGCTCCTGGGTTAGCTGTCCGGAGTTCTCCGGTGTCAGGACCAGCCGGGCAAAGGGGGCGTTCCCGACCAGCCGGATCGTCCCGGTTAAGGTCACCGGACCGCGCGTTCCCATTGCCCCTCCCTGGGTGGCGAGCAGCACCACCAGCAGGGCGCCCAGCTGCGCGAATGCAGTTTTTCCCATGGCCAACTCCCTTCTCAGAACGGCGGCCTGATTCCCTCTGCCCGGAGGGCCTGCTCCCTCATCCGGAGGTACGAATCGATGCGAGCGCGATGGGGTTTGCCGGTCTCCTGCACCAAGCGGCGCACAACCGGACTCGTATTCATGGCTGCCAGCGCCTCAGAAGCTGTGCGGGGAACCATTGGTGCCGAATAGGCCGCCTCGATCGTCGCCTCGCCTGCCGTAACGGGGACGATGGCGGTGTGAACTATGGTTGTGGTGGAGGCAATCGCGGTGGCAGAAGGGTTCGTGTAGATGAGGTAGCCGTCGCTGGTGAACGGATAGGACTTTCCTGACGTCATGTTGTAAAAGACCGAGGCAGCGGACGTTTTACCGTTCACGAAGGAGGCCTTGGTGCTGGCTGCACTGCTGTTCCAGATTACAGTGCCGGTCGCAGCGCCATTAGTTGCAGGAGTATAGCTGTAGTAACCGAGGCTCCACTGGCCAAGCATCGGGAGTGATGCCAGATTCAGTCGGGACGAAGGGAACAGCCCCGGCAGCGTCACGGTATCTTGACCGCTATTAAAGCTATAGGAGCCCGGCCGGGTATTGAGCGAGGTGTAGGACCATTCAGGATGACCTCCCCAGGTGATGGCATTCCCCGAATAATTTGCCACGGCCCAGTCCCGGAAGACAGCGGTAAAGTCCCTGGTTGAGCCGGCGGCGGTAAGGGCGGCGTTTACTTCGGCGATGCCAGTGGCCGAGTTATGGAGCATCTCCCAGAAGATGGAGTGAGATGTGAGTGTTATGGCTGCCGGATCGAACTGCTCCTGGAGGTACTGGGCCCAGAGGTAGACCATGCCGTAGTTGCCGACGGTTTCGTCGAAGCTGGTGAGCGAGTGGTTCGCGTCGTGCTCGTAGTCGAAGACACTGTCGTAATCGGGACCGTAGTCGCAGTAGGTCCGGGCCACCTGTGCCATCGCTTCGTCGAGCCAGGTTTCGTCGGACACGTTCCGCTGGTGGGTCTTCTGCTCCCAATGGATCAGGTGCTGGAATTCATGGGCTATGGTGGCATAAAAATCGATGCTCCCCGGGATGAATTGGGTTGCCGGATTGACGTTTAAATAGAGAATTTCCTTCTGGTTCGAATCGGGGTTCTGGCTGGAAAGGGCGTATTTGCTGGTCGGGTCGAAGTAGCCGGCGACGAAACTCGGACTGCCGGGATTGAACCCGTCCCGGACATTGAGGAGGAGGATGTAGATCTTCGGGTCGCCGTCGATCCCTGGGTTCGGTTCGTTGCCGAAGGCGACCGTATCGGTCGGGTAGATGACAGTATCGAACTGGTTCGCGATAGCGTTGATCGTTGTCGAGTCCACGTTCTGCCCATTCTCCAGGTAGACGTAACAGTGCGCCCCTTCCGCAACCTTTGCGGCATTGACCACGTAGGAACCGTTGCTGATGAAATCAACGGCCCAGAAACTCCCCAGGCCAAGGGGTGCTGGAGTTGGCGGCGAGCCGCCACCACCGCCACAGCCGAACAGTATAGCGAAACAGCAAAGCGTCAGGAGTCTTCTCATGGCAAAATCATTCCTTTTCGGTAACCTGCCGGCACTGCCACTCTCCGCCGGATCAGTCGGTTTTGTTGCGGTTGGTCAGACTGCCGCTGTCGTCCAACTGTCAATTAGCGGCTCTCTCAGATACCAATATCGCCTGATAATCTCAACGGCATTTTTCCAGTCGCCGTGGCGCACTATTGTTGATCGATTACTTTTTTCAAGTGAACGAAGCCCGAGGCTGCTGTGGGCCAGCCGGCGTAAAATGCGATATGCGTAATCGCAGCCACAAGTTCTTCCTTCGAGAGGCCGTTTTCAAAAGCCTTCTTTAGATGAAAATCGACTTGCTCGATTCGATTTAGCGCAACTAAGCATGTCACGGTAATTAAGCTTTTATCGCGCGGCGAGAGGCCGGGACGTTCCCAAATATCACCGAAAAGAAAATCTCGCGTAAGTTTCGCAAATTCAGGTGCTAAGGCCTCTAAGTCATCCATGGCCTTTCGGTCATTAACGTTTGTCATCTGCATCTCCTTTCAATAACCTGCAATTTTCGCTACTCAGACTTTCAGCGACGCCATATCTATCGTAAACCGGTATTTCACATCGGCCTTGACCAGTCTCTCGTAGGCTTCGTTAACCTTCTGGATGGGGATGACTTCCACATCGGCGGTGATGTTGTGCTTACCGCAGAAATCGAGCATCTCCTGGGTCTCTTTGATGCCGCCGATGAGCGAGCCGGAGAGGCTGCGACGCCCGAACAGTAGTGCAAAGGCAGAAACGGCGAGCGGTTTCTCCGGCGCGCCGACGAGGGTGATGTTGCCGTCACGGCCAAGCATGTTGAGGTAGGCGTTGATGTCGTGATCGGCGGCGATGGTGTCGAGGATAAAGTCGAACGTACCCGCGTGCGACCGCATCTCTTCAGCGTTGCGGGAAATGATGACCTCATGGGCACCCAGGCGAATCGCATCCTCCTTCTTGTTCTCGGATGTAGTGAAGACCACAACGTGGGCTCCGAAGGCACGGGCGAACTTGACCCCCATGTGCCCCAGCCCGCCGAGGCCGACCACACCCACCTTCTTCCCCTTGAGATCTCCCCAGCGGCGCATGGGCGAGTAGGTCGTGATGCCGGCGCAGAGGAGCGGCGCGACCCCGGCGAGATTGAGGTTGGCGGGGATACGCAGCACGAACTGTTCATCGACGACGATACTTTCGGAGTAGCCGCCATAGGTGACCCCTCCCAGGTGTTTGTCCGGGGAGTTGAAGGTGAGGGTCTGGTTCGGGCATAATTGTTCCAGGTCGTTCCGGCAATTGGGGCAGGTGTGGTCCGAATCGACCAGGCAGCCGACCCCCGCCAGGTCGCCCTGTTTGAACTTCGTGACTTTGGTGCCGACCTTGGTGACCCGACCGACGATTTCGTGGCCGGGGACAATCGGATAGACCGTGGGCATGATGCTGCTCCACTCGTTGCGTACCGAGTGGAGGTCGGAGTGGCAGATGCCGCAGAAGAGGATCTCGATCTGCACGTCGTGTTCAGTCGTATCGCGTCTCGGAATCGTGGTGGAAGCCAGCGGCGATGTGGCACTGGCTGCGGAGTAGGCTTTGGCTTTATACATGGATGTATCCTCCTGTTTGGTTTTGTGAGCAAGCTGCAGGCAATAGAACACGGAAAAGGCGGATTGAACGGATTGAGGCGGATCTAAATACAAAACTGATTTTGAAAATTCGTGTAAATCCGTTTGATCAGATTTGATCCGCGTTCTATTGCCTTTGATGTTTCCTGTTTGGTTACCGTCCAGTTAATTGCTCCAGCTTTTCGGGGTACCGAGCCCCTTGTACCTTGATCTGTGCGGCGGCGCTGTCGATCTCGCGGAGATCGTCGGACGTGAGTTCGAGTGAAACTGCCCCGATGTTCTCGTCCAGGCGCGCGAGCTTCGTGGTGCCAGGAATGGGCACAATCCACGGCTTCTGAGCCAGCAGCCAGGCAAGGGCGATCTGGGCAGGTGTCGCCTTTTTTTGCGCTGCAATTCTGCCGAGCAAATCAACCATGGCCTGATTCGCCTTAAGAGCCTCCGGCGTGAAACGCGGCAGGGTGGTACGGAAATCGGTACTGTCGAAGGTCGTGCTCTCATCGATCTTGCCGGTGAGGAATCCCTTGCCCAGCGGGCTGTAGGGCACAAAACCGATCCCCAGTTCTTCGAGAGTCGGGATCACTTCATCTTCCGGACGTCGCCACCAGAGTGAGTATTCGCTCTGGAGTGCTGTCACGGGCTGGACGGCGTGAGCGCGACGAATCGTCTGTACTCCGGCTTCCGAAAGGCCGAAATGCTTGACTTTCCCTTCCTGGATCAGCTCCTTCACCGCTCCCGCCACGTCTTCGATCGGCACGTTGGGATCAACACGGTGCTGATAAAACAGGTCGATGACATCGATTTTAAGCCGCTTGAGCGAGGCCTCGGCCACCTCCTTGATGTGCTCCGGACGGCTGTTCAGAACCGGTCCGCCACCCTTCATCGCTCGCGGGTCGACGCTGGTATCGAAACCGAACTTGGTGGCAATCACCACCCGGTCGCGCAGAGGGGAAAGCGCCTCACCAACCAGTTCCTCGTTGGTGAACGGGCCATAAACTTCTGCCGTATCGAAG
>JANXYN010000030.1 GCA_025356035.1 Geobacteraceae bacterium | reverse complement strand
CGCAGTGCCATCCAGACGGGAGCCGGAACGCCATGATCCTGATGATCGACAACTACGATTCGTTCACCTGGAACCTGGTCCAGTATTTCGGCGAGCTGGGGGAAGAGGTGGTGGTCCACCGCAACGACCGGATTACCCTGGCGGAAGTCGAACGGCTTGCGCCGGCGCGGATTGTTATTTCACCCGGCCCTTGTTCGCCGGCTGAGGCAGGAATTTCAGTGCCGCTGCTCAAGGAATTTGCCGGCAAGATCCCGATCCTCGGCGTCTGTCTCGGTCATCAGGCGATCGGCGCGGCTTTCGGCGGCAACGTGGTGCGGAGCGGCTATCTCATGCATGGCAAGACCTCGGCCATTTTTCATGACAGCAAGGGGCTGTTCAGCGGGCTTGCCAACCCTTTCGAGGCCACTCGCTACCATTCGCTGGTGGTGGAGCGGGCCTCGCTCCCGCCCTGTCTGGAGATTACCGCCTGGGTGGAAGAGGGGGAGATCATGGGGCTTCGGCACCGGGAGTTTCCCCTGTTCGGCGTGCAGTTCCATCCCGAGTCGATCTTGACCTTGGGGGGGAAGGACATCCTGCGGAATTTTCTGGAGATGACGAAAGGGTAAGAAAAAGAAGCCAGGAGCCAGAATTCAGGAGTCAGAATAAAGGAGCATTCCTCCTGACTCCTGACTCCTGACTCCTGAATTCATTTATGGAGTTCTTATGATCAAAAAAGCCATTGCCCGGGTTGTGGAGCGGGGAGATCTCACTGAGGGGGAGATGATCGAGGTCATGGACCAGATCATGTCGGGTGGTGCGACCCCTGCGCAGATTGCCGCATTTATTACCGCGCTACGGATGAAGGGTGAGACTGTAGATGAGATCACCGGGGCGGCGCGGGTCATGCGCGATCGCGCGACTCCCATCCGGGTCGGCAGAAACGTACTGGACATCGACCGGGACGACATCAATCTGGATATGGAGACGATCCTGGACGTGGTTGGCACGGGGGGTGATGGGACCAACACCTTTAACGTCTCCACCACGGTTTCTTTCGTGATCTCTGCCTGCGGTGTCAAGGTGGCCAAGCATGGCAACCGTTCGGTTTCATCTGCATGCGGCAGCGCTGACGTTCTGGAAGCCCTCGGCGTCAACCTGGATATCACCCCGGAAACCGTCGAGAAATGTATTAACGAAATTGGGATCGGCTTCCTTTACGCCCCGGCCCTGCACGGTGCGATGAAATATGCCATCGGTCCGCGCAAGGAGATCGGCATCCGTACCATCTTCAACATCCTCGGGCCACTCACCAATCCGGCCGGGGCGGATTGCCAGGTGATGGGCGTCTATCGGGAAGAGCTGGTGGAAAAGCTCGGCTGGGTGCTGCAAAAGCTTGGCTGTCGGCGGGGGTTCGTGGTCCACGGACTGGACGGCATGGATGAGATCACCCTGACTGCCGCGACCCGGCTGGCCGAGGTGACCCCCCAGGGGGTTACCGTCAGTGAAATCACTCCGGAAGCCCTCGGTCTCCCCCGCTGCCGGATGGAAGAGCTGCGCGGCGGGGACGCCGTGGAAAACGCCGCCATCGTGCGGGAGATTCTGGCGGGTAATCGTGGACCGAAGCGGGATATCGTCCTGTTGAACGCCGCTTACGGGCTGGTCGTCACCGGCAAGGCTGCCACCCCGGCTGAAGGGTTGAAAATAGCGGCGGAGGCCCTCGACTCCGGCCGTGCCATGGCACAGCTGGAGCGGCTGATCAAAATGACCAACCAGTAACTGCAGGTAGAGGTAGAGGTAAAGAACACCAGAAGACTTTTACTCTACCTTAACCTCTACCTTTACCTTTTATCCAAGGCTACCCCGTGTCCGAGACCCCTGATATACTGAAAAAGATCATCGACTACAAGCGCGGTGAGCTGGCTGCGGCGCAGCGGGAGGTTCCCCTTGCCGAACTGCGGTCGCGGTTGGCGGAGCTGGAGGACCTGCCGCGCGGTTTTGTGCGGGCGCTGCAATTGGCCTCCGAGTCTGGCTGGACCCCGATCATTGCCGAGGTGAAGAAGGGGTCCCCCAGCAAGGGGGTGATCAGGGCCGACTTTGACCCGGTTGCGATCGCCGCCACCTACGCCGAGCATGGCGCCACCTGCCTGTCGATCCTGACCGACCCCCATTTTTTCCTCGGCCACCTCAGCTATCTCGCCGCCATTCGCGAGCAGGTGCGGTTGCCGCTGTTGCGCAAGGATTTTATCTTCGATCCCTACCAGATTTACGAGGCACGGGCGGCCGGCGCCGACGCCATCCTCCTGATCGCCGCCATGCTAGATCTGCCGCAGCTGAGGGAGTTCACCGCCCTGGCCGGTGAGCTTGGCATGGATGTGCTGCTTGAGGTCCATGACGAAGCCGAGCTGGCGAAGGCATTGCAGGTCGACTGCACGTTGATCGGCATCAATAACCGCAGCCTGCGGACCTTTGTCACCGACCTTTCCACTACCGGGAGGCTGGCGCGGCTGGTGCCATCGGAGCGGCTGGTGGTGGCCGAGAGCGGCATCAACAGCCGTGCCGACATCCTCCACCTGCAGGAAGCCGGGGCAAAGGCGTTCCTGGTTGGCGAATCGCTGATGCGCGAGGCGGACATCGGGGCGAAGCTGCGCGAACTGTTGGGTACAAGCTGAATTGATCGGCGCCGATCTTCAGCCGCTCCAAAGAGGCCAGCTGCGGAGTGACGCTAATCAGGAATAATAATTTTTATTGAGAGGTTATGATGACCACAAAATTTATGCTCGATGAGAAGCAGATTCCCAAGCAGTGGTACAATATCATTCCGGACATGCCCGGCCCGCTGGCGCCGGTCATTAATCCCCAGACCCTGCAGCCGGTGACGCCGAACGACCTTCTCCCCATCTTCCCGATGGCGATCATCGAGCAGGAGGTATCGACCCAGCGCTGGATCGATATTCCCGACGAGGTGCGGGAGATTTATCAACTCTGGCGTCCTTCGCCGCTCTACCGTGCCAGGCGGCTCGAAAAGGCGCTCAACACGCCGGCCAAGATCTACTACAAGTATGAAGGGGTGTCACCGGCCGGTTCCCACAAGCCGAACTCGGCCATTCCTCAGGCCTACTACAACAAACAGGCTGGCATCCGCCGGCTTGCCACCGAGACCGGCGCTGGTC
>JANXYN010000007.1 GCA_025356035.1 Geobacteraceae bacterium | reverse complement strand
TGTCAAGGTGGCGATTATTGAAATTTTTCATTTCCTGACACTATCTTCACGGACCCGTAACATCCCCCTGCTATCCTCCAGGCAAATAAAAGGGGGGAACCATGTGGAAAGAAGATGTCATCGACCTGAAAATCACCCGTTTTTTCGAAATCTCGGCGCGGGCGCTATTGAGCCTGCTCATTGTCGCCATCCTGCTGGCGATCCTGGCCGGGATCGCCTGGACCTTCTACGATCTCAGGCTCATTTTCAACCACGATTTTCATGGGGCCTTCCGGACCATCCTGGTGGATGTCCTGACCGTCTTGGCAGTCGTGGAGGTATTGCGCACGGCGCTGGCCTACTTTACTGAAGGGCGGGTCAAGGTCACCTACATCATCGACACGGTGATGGTGACGGTACTGACCGAGGTGATGGCGTTCTGGTACCGGGAAATGGAGTGGCAGAAAGTCGCCATGGTAATCGTGCTGGTGCTGTCGCTGGCAGCGGTGCGGATCATCGCGGTCCGGTTTTCACCCCGCCGTCAGCAGGAAGATTTATGAAAAAGTGTTAAAATTGTACTTTACCAGATCTTATCCCGGCTGTAACACGGACGTAACATCGCCTGCCTATAATCATAGGTAACACAATAGAATAAAGGAGGAAACGATGTGCAGAGCAATCGTTGGCAGTTTTAAGATGCTGGGACTAGGACTCGTGCTGGTTGCGGCATTTGCCGGGAACGCCTTGGCCGAGACGCTAATCAACGGCGCCGGCGCCACCTTCCCTTACCCGCTTTACTCCAAATGGTTCGCCGAGTACGCCAAGGTAGACCCGACCGTGAAGTTCAACTACCAGTCCATCGGCAGTGGCGGCGGCATCAAGCAGATCACTGCCCAGACCGTGGATTTCGGCGCCTCCGACAAGTTCCTCAGCGATGACGAGCTGAAGGCTGCCCCCGGCAAACTGCTCCACATCCCGACCGTGATGGGCGCGGTAGTGGTCACCTACAACCTCCCCGGCGTGGCAAAGGATCTGAAACTGACGCCTGAAGCGCTGGCCGGCATCTATCTCGGCACCATCACCAAGTGGAACGATCCGCAGCTCGTCGCCGTCAATAAAGGGGTCAGCCTTCCCGACCAGGCGATCATCGTCGTGCACCGTTCCGACGGCAGTGGCACCACCAGCATCTTCACCGACTACCTGACCAGCGTGAGCCCCGCCTGGGCCGGTAAGGTCGGCAAGGGTGCCTCGGTCAACTGGCCGATCGGCCTTGGCGGCAAAGGCAATGAAGGGGTGGCAGGCCAGATCAAGACCACCCGGTACACCATCGGCTACCTGGAGCTGGCCTACGCCTTCGAGAACAAACTCCCCTACGCCTCCCTCAAGAACAAGAGCGGCAAATTCGTCGAGCCGAGCATTGCCTCCACCAGCGCCGCGGCAGCCGGTGCAGCGAAGAGCATGCCCGCCGACTACCGGGTCTCCCTGGTGAACCAGGCCGGTCCGGGCGCCTACCCGATCGTCGGCTTCACCTGGCTGCTGGTTTACCAGGAGCAGAAGGATAAGGAAAAAGGGAAGAAGCTGGTGGAGTTCCTCAACTGGGAACTGAAGAAGGGGCAGAAAATGGCGGCGGCAATTCTCTACGCGCCGCTCCCGGAAAACGTGGTACGGATGGTGGAGAAAACCGTCAAAACCATCAAATACTAATTGCAGCAGATCCAGCCTGACCAGGCGCGAGTTGATCGATTGCGCCTGGTCAGGCCTTTTTACTCCCTACGCAATATTTACAAGCTGATGAAGAAAGCGTTACGATTTCGTGGAGGAGCCAATGCCAGAAGAGCAGTCCCCATCTTGGAAACTTGAAAAAGGGATAAAAGGCGATTTCGTCTTCAAAGGGCTCACTGCCCTGTTCGCCTTCAGCATCCTGGCCATCCTGCTGTTGATGGTGGCGGAGATGGTCTTGGCGAGCCTCCCCGCCATCCGAAAATTTGGCTGGAGCTTCATCTTCGACCGGCAATGGGATGCGGTGCAGGAGTCCTTTGGTGCCCTTGCCTATATCTGGGGCTCGGTGGTCTCTTCCATCCTGGCGCTCCTCCTCGCGGCACCGTTAAGCATCGGCACCGCCCTGTTTGTCACCGAAATTGCGCCGAAGCGCATCGGCAGTGCTATCGCCGCGCTGGTGGAACTACTGGCCGCTATTCCCAGCGTTATCTACGGCCTGTGGGGGATTCTGGTCATGGCCCCTTGGCTGCAGCGCACCGTTGAACCTTTTCTGATCAAACATTTCGGCTTTCTCCCGTTCTTCCAGGGCGCCCCCTATGGGGTGAGCATGCTTGCCGCCATTTTCATCATGACGATTATGGTGGTGCCGATCATCACCTCCATCGCCAAGGAAGTGCTGCTGGCCGTCCCCCAGAGTCAGAAAGAGGCGGCCATCGCCTTGGGGGCAACCCGCTGGGAGATGCTTCGCATCGCCGTCCTTCCCTACGGCAAGTCTGGCATCATGGGGGCAGTTATCCTGGGCTTTGGCCGGGTCATCGGCGAAACGATGGCAGTCACCATGGTGATCGGCAACACCCCGCAGATTTCCCTGTCGCTCCTCAACCCGGCCTACACCATGCCAAGCGTCATCGCCAACGAGTTCGCCGAGGCTTCTTCCAAGCTGCACTCGGCGGCGCTGATGGAGATCGGCCTGATCCTGCTGGTGGTGACGCTCATCATCAACATCCTGGCGAGGTTCCTCCTCTGGGGGGTCAGCCGGGGTCCGGCCGGGGGGATAAAATGATTGCAGTGAACAGTCTATTTGGTCGCAAGACCAAGGACCGGCTGATGACCGCATTGATGGCCGCTGCCACCGCCTTGGTGCTGCTGCCGCTCGGGATGATCTTCTTCCATATCGTCCGGATGGGGATCGGCTCCATCAACCTCGACTTCTTTATCCATATTCCCCAGCCAACCGGCGAGGCCGGAGGAGGAATAGCCAACGGCATGGTTGGCTCGTTCCTGCTGATCGTTATCGCCTCGTTGATCGGCCTCCCCATCGGCATTCTCGGCGCCATTTACCTGGCTGATTATGGCGGCGGCCCGACCTCCACCGTGATCCGCTTCAGCGCCGACGTCCTTGCCGGGATTCCTTCGATCATCACCGGGATGGTAGTCTACGCCCTGCTGGTGGTGCCGCTGCACGGCTTCTCGGCCCTGGCCGGGGCGGTGGCCCTCGCCCTGATCATGATCCCGATCGTGCTCCGCACCACCGAGGAACAGTTGAAGATGGTGCCGATCACGCTGCGAGAGGCGTCGCTGGCATTGGGAGTGCCGCTGTGGCGCACCTCACTGAAGGTCACCTTGCGCAGCGCCATGACCGGTGTGATGACCGGCATCCTGCTGGCCATCGCCCGGATTGCCGGGGAGACTGCTCCGCTCCTCTTCACCGCCCTCGGCAACCAGTTCTGGAGCCGGAAACTGACCCAACCGATTGCTGCACTCCCCCTGCAGATATTTTCCTTCGCCATTGCCCCGTACGAGGATTGGCATAGACTCGCTTGGGGCGGCGCCCTGTTGCTGGTGGTTGTCATGTTCGGCTTGAGTCTGGCGGCACGCTATTTCGGCAGAATAAAACACTAGGCTTAATCCGCCACGAAGACACGGAGAAAAGCGGAAAAAAAGGATTAATAATCAACCGCTCTGCAGCAAATTGCGTTTTATAAGTTTTGCAAATTTTTTGATTTCTCTGTGTCTCCGTGCCTTTGTGGCAGATTTTGATGAGGTTTGCATGAACAACAAGGTAACAGTCGAGAATTTGAACGTTCACTTCGGCGCCACCCATGCGGTGCGCGATGTCAGCATCGACATCCCGGCCAACAGCGTCACCGCCATTATCGGCCCGTCTGGCTGCGGCAAGTCCACCATGCTCCGCGCCATCAACCGGATGCACGACCTGGTCCCCCAGGCCCGGGTTGCCGGCAAGATCCTCCTCGACGGCGACGACATTTACGCCAAAGGGACCGACCCGGTCGCCATCCGGCGGCGGGTGGGGATGGTGTTCCAGAAACCGAACCCTTTCCCCGCCATGTCCATCTATGATAATGTCATTGCCGGCTACAAACTGAACGGCAGGCTGAACAAGGACGAGGCGGACGAGCTCGTCGAATCGAGCCTGCGGCGAGTGGCGCTGTGGGACGAGGTGCAGGACCGGCTAAAGCGGAGCGCCATGGAGTTGTCGGGCGGCCAGCAGCAGAGGCTCTGTATCGCTAGGACCATTGCGGTCAAGCCCGAAGTGATCCTCATGGACGAGCCGGCCTCGGCCCTCGACCCACTCTCCACCCTCAAGATCGAAGAACTGATCGAGGAGCTGAAGGAGCGCTACACCATCATCATCGTCACCCACAACATGCAGCAGGCGGCCCGGGTTTCCGACTATACCGCCTTCTTCTACCTGGGGGAGCTGATCGAATGGGGCGGGACCAAGCGGATCTTCACCACCCCGGACAAGAAGCAGACCGAGGACTACATCACGGGGCGGTTCGGGTAGAGGCCGGAATCCGGAGGCCGGGACTCGGGATTCGGGGTTCGCAAAGGCATTCCCGAGTCCCGTTTCCCGTTTCCCGTTTCCCGTTTCCCGTTTCCCGTTTCCCGAGTCCCGAGTCCCGAATCACGAATCCCGAGGTACACATGGAAAGAGAACATTTCAGCAAACAGTATGACGCGGAATTGAACGACATCCGGGAGAAGCTCCTGGAGATGGGTGGCAAGGTGGAGATGATGATCGGCAACGCCATGAAAGCGCTGGTAGAACGCGACTCGGCGCTGGCCGAGCAGACCATCGCCTTTGACCACCAGATCAATCACCTGGAGATGGAGATCGACGAGAAGTGTCTGCAGGTGCTGGCCACCCGTCAGCCGGCCGCCCGCGACCTCCGGTTCCTCACCCTGGCGCTGAAGATCGTCACCGACCTGGAACGGATTGGCGACCAGTGCGCCAACATCGCCAAGCGGGTCCGGGAGCTGAATCTGGAGCCCCCCCTTAAACCGTACATCGACCTACCACGGATGGCCGACGCCGCCGCTACCATGGTCAAGGAGGCGCTGGATGCCTTCGTCCGCGGCGACGCCACCCTGGCGATCAAGGTCTGTCAGGATGATCAAATTGTCGATGACCTAAATGAGCAGATCCAACGGGAACTTTTGACCTTCATGATCGGGGACCCCACCACCATCTCCCGCGCCATCAGGGTCAACTACGTCTCCAAATGCCTGGAGCGGATCGCCGATCACGCCACCAACGTGGCGGAGATGGTAATCTTCATGGTCAAGGGGAAGGATATCCGCCACACCATCGCCTAGCTTTTGGACTTTTTGTACTTCCCCCTTGGACGGGCACCGTGAAAATGGCGCCCGTTTTTGTTTCAGGTACATTCAGACCGTTTTGCTTGCATGCGACAAAACCGAAATGGAAGAATTGTTCACATGCTGCGAAAAGCTGCTGCAGGCCAATCCAAAGGCTGGGCAGTTTTTTTCATCTCATAAATCGCAGTATTGCAGGCTTGACCCAATGCCCGGCTCTTGATATTTGTAAAACCGATACAGCTCTGCCTACACATTGCTTTTAATCGTTTGACTCTGACACTGAATGGAGCTTATATCAGGCCCGTCGCTATTCCGCATGGGTAATGGTATAACAAGGGTCATATCACTACCCGGAGGTTTTACGACTACATGAATCCAGAATCGTTGTTCAGCATAGCTCTTGGTATTACTCCCCCCTGGGAGGTTGAAGGGATCGAG
>JANXYN010000210.1 GCA_025356035.1 Geobacteraceae bacterium | reverse complement strand
AGTCAATCCCAAGATGAAGACCGGCGAGGTGGAGGTGCTGGTCAGCGAATGCAAGATCCTCAATGGCTCAAAACCTCTGCCGTTCACCCTTGACGATTACGTGGATGTGGCGGAGAATATCCGTCTTAAGTATCGCTATCTTGACCTGCGACGCCCTGTGGTACAGCAGAACCTGATCCTGAGGTCGAAGGTGACGCAACTTACCCGCCAGTATCTGACCGATCATGGTTTTTTAGAATTGGAAACCCCATTCCTGACCAAGTCAACCCCGGAAGGCGCCCGCGATTTTCTCGTGCCGTCCCGGATTTATCAGGGACAGTTTTATGCTCTGCCGCAGTCCCCGCAGCTGTTCAAACAGATCCTGATGGTCTCCGGTTTTGACCGTTATTTCCAGGTGGTCCGCTGTTTCCGTGACGAGGATCTGCGCGCCGACCGGCAGCCGGAATTCACCCAGATCGACTGCGAGATGTCGTTTATTGATCGGGAAGACATCATCACGGTTATGGAAGGTCTCATTGCCCGGATCTTCCAGGAGGCCAAGGGGGTCAAGGTCCAGCTCCCCATCGGTCGGATGACTTACGCCGAGGCAATCCGCCGCTTTGGAGTCGACAATCCCGACATCCGCTTCGGTCTTGAACTGGTGGAGCTAACCGAGATCGTGCGGAATGCCGGGTTCAAGGTCTTTGCCGAGGTGGCGGCCGGCGGCGGTATGGTCAAGGGGATCAACGCCAAAGGATGCGGCGCGTTGTCGCGCAAGGAAATCGACGACCTCACCGAATTTGTCAAGATCTATGGAGCCAAGGGGTTGGCCTATGCGAAGGTGACCGCTGAAGGTTGGCAGTCGCCGATTGCCAAGTTTTTCACCCCGGCCGAACTTGCCGCCATGGACAAGGCCTTCAATGCCGAGGAAGGGGACCTGCTGCTGTTTGTCGCCGACAAACCGAAGGTAGTACATGATTCGCTCGGCAAATTGCGCAATAATCTGGCCCAGCGGCTGGGCCTGGTGGACAAGGAAAACTTCAGTTTCGTCTGGATCACCGATTTTCCTCTGTTAGAATGGGATGAGGAGGAGAAACGGTGGGCGGCCGTGCATCATCCGTTCACGGCGCCGATGGATGAAGATCTGGACTATGTGGAGTCCGATCCGGGCCGTTGCAGAGCTAAGGCCTACGACTTGGTGCTGAATGGCAACGAAATCGGCGGCGGGAGCATCAGGATTCACCAGGAGCAGGTGCAGTCGCAGATGTTCAAGTTGCTGGGGTTGTCGGTTGAAGATGCCCGGGCGAAATTCGGCTTTCTGCTCGATGCGCTCGAATACGGCACTCCTCCCCATGGGGGGATTGCCTTTGGCATGGACCGGTTGGTCATGCTGCTGACCGGCAGTGATTCCATCCGAGACGTTATAGCGTTCCCCAAGACGCAGAAGGGTGCCTGTCTCATGTCCGAGGCGCCGTCATCAGTTGATGCCAAGCAGTTGCGCGAGCTCGGAATCAAGCTAGCCGGCAAATAGGGGTGGTGAGGGGTTGGATGACTGGCAAGTATTTGCAAGCCACTATTCTTATGGTTCTGCTGCTCTGGCTCGGTGCTGGCTGTTCGCCATCGCCGTTGCCGGAAGTCAGAACTACCATGGAAAGGCTGCAACGGGAGGGGGCTGACCGCTTTCTAAATGCCGAATATCGCAGCGTCGAAGAGACCCTCAGTACTGCGGAAAAACTCCAGCAGGAGCCAAACAGTGAAGAGGCTGAGCGTTACCTGCAGCTGGCGAGGTTGAAGGCTCGCTTGCTCGAAAGGAACCTTGCTGCGGAGAAAACCCGTCTTGATGAAGAGCGCAAATTCCGGGAGCAGGCTGAACTAGAGAGGACAGCCGCAGAGCAGCTCCGCTTGGCGAAGGAGAATGAGGCAGAAGAGGCAAGAAAGCAGGAGGAAAAGCTGAGCCGTGAGCGGGAACGCTCACTCCCGGTCTACCATACGGTTAAGCGCGGTGAAACATTGCCGCAGATTGCGGCACAGCACGATGTATATAATGATTCTAGCCTGTGGCCGCTTCTCTATCGGGCCAATCGTGACCAGATTCGGGACCCTAGCTATATTTGGCCCGGCCAGGTACTGCTTATCCCGAGGGATGTCAGCCGAGAAGAACTTGCGGAGGCGAGAAAGTATGCCCAGGAGCGGCAGATACATTGAGTTTGCGCACTGCGGAATCTCGCTCAACGATGAACGCAACCGATGACATTTTCCTTGACAGCCCCAGGCGAAATGTATACTGTATACAAGATTTTGTGACGCCAAGCTGGTTTACTAACTATTCGAAATAATGCATAAAACTGGTGTTTGCGCTTCTACTTGGGTGACCAGCTGCGGGTCATCAGTTGCTACGCCTCAACCTTTAGGATACATTTACTTTAAGCCTCTGGCAATACCGGCATAAAAACTAAGGAGAGAATTCGACAATGACAACACAAAAGATTATTTGGACAGAAATTGATGAAGCTCCCGCACTGGCAACCTACTCTTTGCTTCCAATCGTCAATGCCTTCACAAAGGCAGCCGGCGTTGTTGTCGAAACGAGGGATATCTCTCTTGCCGGCAGGATCATCGCAAACTTTCCCGACTATCTGACGGAGAGTCAAAGGCAGCCTGATGAACTTGCGTACCTGGGTGAGCTCACCCAGAAACCTGAGGCCAATATCATCAAGCTCCCCAATGTCAGTGCTTCAATTCCGCAGTTGAAGGCTGCTATCAAGGAATTACAGGATCAAGGTTATAAGCTGCCCGATTATCCCGAAGAACCGAAAAATGACGCCGAAAAAGCGCTGCACGCAAGATATGCCAAGGTTCTTGGTAGCGCCGTTAACCCGGTCCTCAGGGAAGGAAACTCCGACCGTCGTGTAGCAAAAGCGGTAAAGGAATACGCCAAGAAGAACCCGGTCAGACTGGGCGCCTGGAGCCCGGAATCGAAAACGCATGTTTCGCACATGACAGGCGGCGACTTTTACCATAGCGAAAAATCCGTCACCATGAAAGCTGCCGGAAACGTCAAGATCGAGCTGGTCGGTAAGGACGGGAAAGTTACCGTTCTGAAAGAGAAATTGGCCATGCAGGCGGGCGAGGTCCTTGACGGGGCGTTCATGAATGTTCGCGCCCTCAGGAAGTTCATCGCTGAGCAGATCGACGATGCCAAAAAGCAGGGTGTGCTTTTCTCCGTACACCTGAAAGCCACCATGATGAAGATTTCCGATCCCATCATGTTCGGTCATTTCGTCTCCGTCTTCTACCAGGACGTTTTTGAAAAGCACGGCGCGACCTTCAAGGAACTGGGCGTCAACCCGGACCTCGGCATGGGCGATCTGTACGCCAAGATCAAGAAGCTGCCGGAAGCCAAACAGGCTGAGATCGAAGCCGATATCCAGGCAGTCTACAAAAAGAGACCTGAGCTTGCCATGGTGGACTCCGCTAAGGGGATCACCAACCTGCATGCAAGTAACGACATCATCATCGACGCATCTATGCCCGTCGTCATCCGCGACTCGGGGATGATGTGGGGCCCGGACGGAAAACTTCACGACACCAAGTGCGTCATTCCCGACACCAGCTATTCCGAGTGGTATCAGGAGTGCATCGCTTTCTGCCAGAGAAACGGCGCCTTCGACCCCACGACCATGGGTTGCACCTCCAACGTCGGCCTGATGGCCCAAAAAGCCGAGGAGTACGGTTCACACGACAAGACCTTCAAGGTCCCGGCTAGCGGCACCGTCCGCGTCCTCGATGCTTCCGGAGCGGTTCTCTTCCAGCACGAGGTGGAAGAGTGCGATATTTGGCGCGGCTGTCAGGCGAAGGACCTGCCGATCCGTGACTGGGTTAAGCTGGCTGTGAGCCGTGCACGGGCAACCGGAGCACCGGCTATTTTCTGGCTCGACAAGAACAGGGCTCACGATGCGCAGATGATCGAGAAGGTCAACACCTACCTGAAAGATCACGACACCAAGGGTCTGGATATCCAGATCATGTCCCCGGTAGAGGCGATGCGTTTCACCCTCCCCAGGGCCAAAGCGGGCAAGGACACCATCACGGTAACCGGCAACGCCTTGAGGGATTACATCACCGACCTCTTTCCGATCCTGGAACTTGGCACCAGCTCCAAGATGCTTTCCATCGTGCCGCTTCTGGCCGGCGGCGGACTCTTCGAGACAGGCGCCGGCGGCTCGGCGCCCAAGCACGTCCAGCAGTTTGTCCAAGAAGGGTACTTAAGATGGGATTCACTAGGTGAATTTCTGGCGCTTGCCGTTTCATTGGAACATCTAGCTAATACCTTCAAAAACGAAAAAGCTCAGCTTTTAGCTGATACTCTTGATCAGGCCAATAGCAAGTTCCTGGAGAACAACAGGAATCCGGCGCGTAAAGTTGGTCAGATAGACAACCGGGGAAGCCATTTCTACCTCGCAATGTACTGGGCTGAGGCTTTGGCAGAGCAGACCAAAGATAAGGATCTGCAGGCACGGTTTGTCAAAGTAGCGAAGCAGCTTGTAGAAAATGAGGCAAAGATCAATGGAGAACTGATCGGAGCTCAGGGAAAACCGGTTGATATGGGTGGTTACTATCACCCAGACAAGAAGAAGGTAGAAAAAGCTATGCGTCCCAGCACAACCTTAAATGCAATAGTGGACGCTATCGCATAATTTTGTTGTACCACGTATCCAACCCCAATTCATTACGGAGGAAGAAAACATGGCACGTAAGAAAATCGCACTTATCGGTGGTGGTCAGATTGGTGGTGTTTTGGCTCAGCTCTGCGCACTGCGCGAGCTTGGTGATGTCGTTCTGTTCGACATCGTCGAGGGGCTTCCCCAGGGGAAGATGCTCGATATCGCCGAAGCAGCTCCGGTTGACGGCTTCGACGTTTCCCTGAAAGGAACGAATAACTACGCGGACATCAAGGGTTCGGACATTGTTATTGTTACCGCAGGTTTGCCCCGCAAACCAGGCATGAGCCGCGATGACCTGATCGAAGTCAATTCCAAGATCATGACCTCGGTCGCCGAAGGGATCAAGGCCAATGCGCCTAATGCCTTTGTGATCGTTATCTCCAATCCGCTTGACGCCATGGTCACCCTTTGCCAGAAAATCACCGGCTTTCCGACCCACCGTGTTATTGGCCAGGCTGGCGTGCTTGATTCGGCCCGCTTCCAGGCATTCATTGCATGGGAACTTGGCGTCTCGGTTAAGGATGTCAACGCCATGACCCTTGGCGGCCACGGCGACGACATGGTGCCGCTGGTTCGTTATGCCAGCGTCAACGGCATTCCGGTCATGGAACTGCTTGAGCGCAAGTACAAGGATAAGGCTAAAGCCAAGGAAGTCATGGAAGCAATGGTCAAGCGGACTCGTGGAGCAGGTGGTGAAGTTGTTGCTCTGCTCAAGACCGGTAGCGCTTTCTATTCACCAGCTTCGTCTGCCATTGCCATGGCAGAGTCGATTCTCAAAGACCAAAAGCGCGTCCTCCCAACCTGCGCATACCTTAACGGCGAATTCGGCGTCAAAGGGTATTACGTTGGCGTACCGTGCGTCCTAGGTGAGAAAGGGGTGGAAGGTATCCTTGAATTTGCCCTCGATGCGACGGAGCAGGCGATGATGGACAAGTCGGTAGCTGCCGTCAAAGAACTCGTTGGTAGCATGAAATAGTTTTTGTCTTATTCCTGCAGCCGATGTATCAAGGCAAAAGAAGGGCGATGCGCCCTTCTTTTGCCTTATTCAGGATCAGTATTTTTGTTCTGTGTGCAAGATCGTGTAAACATCTTTCTTGCCATTATTCACAGGGTGTGTTAGCCTTTGACTGTTTTGCCAGCCGCTAGGCGTAATCCATTAAAGGGGTGAAAGTAGATGGAAAAAAAGCTTCCAACAATCGAGATCATCGAGAAGTATTGTAAGGGATGCCATATCTGCGTCGAGTTCTGCCCGACCAAGGTATTGGAGATGCAGGGTTTTGTTGCAGCCGTAAAAAACCTTGAGGCCTGCATCAAATGCATGCAGTGCGAGCTTCGCTGTCCAGATTTTGCTATTAAAGTAACGCCTTAACAATATAACAGGAGGTATTTGACGTGGCAAAGAAAGTTGCATTCATGCAGGGTAACGAAGCTGCCGCCCAAGGCGCTCTGTACGCCGGCTGCACGTTTTTTGGTGGCTACCCGATAACTCCGTCAACTGAAGTTGCCGAGGTTATGTCGATAGAGTTACCGAAGATTAACGGGAAATTTATTCAGATGGAAGACGAGATAGGTGCCATGGCTTCCATTATTGGCGCATCTCTTACCGGTGCCAAGGTGTTGACCTCCACATCCGGTCCGGGGCTTTCCCTCAAGCAGGAACTGATCGGCTATGCGTGCATTGCCGAGACCCCTTGCGTCATCATCAACGTGATGCGCGGAGGGCCCTCGACAGGTATGCCTACCGGTCCGAGCCAGTCGGACGTGATGTGTGCCAAATGGGGTACCCATGGCGATCACGCTGCCATCTGCCTGGTCCCCGCGTCGGTTCAGGAGCTTTTTGAGGAAACGGTTCGCGCCTTCAATCTGGCCGAGAAATACCGGATGCCGGTCATGATCATGCCTGATGAAATTATCGCGCATATGCGCGAAAGGATTGTTTTCCCTGAGCCGGGTGAGCTTGAGGTAATTAATCGTACCGCTCCGTCGGTGCCGCCCGAGCAGTATAAACCTTATGATACTAAATTCGGCGATGTTCCGCCGTTGGCAGCGTTTGGTTCCGGATACCGTTTTCATGTGACCGGTCTCAATAAGGCGGAAGACGGTTTTCCCACTACCAAGGCCGCTTTAGTTCAGGCTGAGGAAGAGCGCCAGGTGCGCAAAGTCGATGCCAATATCGATGATATCGTCACCTTTGAAGAATATATGCTTGCAGATGCCGAAGTGGTGATTGTTGCTTTTGGTTCCACGTCACGTTCTGCACGCTTTGCGGTGAACGAAGCCCGCAAGGCCGGTATCAAAGCAGGTATGTTCAGGATCAAGACATTCTGGCCGTTTCCCGACAAGCAGATCAAGGCATTGGCCGGCAAGGTCAAGGCATTCATTACCCCTGAAATGAACCTTGGCATGTGTACTGGCGAAGTCAAACGTTGCGCCGAAGGGAAAGTGCCGGTAGTCGGCATCTTCCGTGTTGACGGAGAGCCGATCAATCCTGGACAGATCCTCGACAAGATCAAGGAGGTTAAGTAAGATGGCTTTTGATTATGATAAATATCTGCGGCCGAACAAGCTGCCGCATATCTGGTGTCCCGGTTGTGGTCATGGCATCGTCATGAAGGGGTTGATCAGGGCCATAGATACCCTCGGCCTTGAAAAGAACAACACCGCTATTGTATCAGGTATCGGTTGTGCTTCACGCCTCCCCGGCTATCTGGATTTCTGTACCCTTCATACCGCTCACGGCCGTGCTGCTGCTTTTGCAACAGGCATAAAGATGGCCAAACCTGAGATGAACGTTATTCTGGTCGGCGGCGATGGCGACGGTACCGCTATCGGTGGCAACCACTTCATTCACGCTTGCCGCAGAAATATCAACATGACCTATATCATCATGAACAACAATATCTATGGCATGACTGGCGGGCAGTTCTCTCCCTGTACCCCGACCGGTGCCAAGGCTTCGACAACAACTTACGGCAATCCTGATCCGGCTTTCGATATCGCCAAACTGGCTATCGGAGCTGGTGCTACGTTCGTTGCCCGCGGTACTGCCTATCATGCAAACCAGATCGACAAACTCATTGTCGAAGCCGTGCAGCATAAAGGCTTTTCGGTTGTCGAGATTTTGGATGACTGTCCGACCACCTACGGTCGCCGCAACAAATTCAAGTCGGTCATTGAAATGATGAACCGGCTGAAAGAGGTTACCGTGCCGATCAAGGCTGCCGAGAAGATGAGCCCGGAGCAGCTCCAGGGCAAAATCCTCACCGGCGTACTCTTCAAGGAAGAAAGACCGGAGTATACGGCCGAATACGCGAAGGTCATCGAGCGCTCCAAGGGCGCCAAGTAATTTATCTAATGCACAAGGAGATGACAGATGTCTGGAAGATATGAACTGAGATTTTCCGGGGCTGGCGGACAGGGGTTGATCCTAGCCGGGGTGATTATGGCCGAGGCCGCCGCAATCTACGATGGCAAGCAGGCCGTGCAGTCCCAGAGCTATGGCCCTGAGGCACGTGGTGGGGCTTCCAAATCGGAAGTTATCATTTCGGATGGCCCCGTCGACTACCCGAAGGCGACCGTTGTTGATGCGCTACTGGCGCTGACCCAGGAAGCATGCGACAAATATTCCCATGATCTCAAGGAAGGCGGCGTGTTGCTGGTGGATTCCGACTTAGTTAAGAGATTGCCCCAAGGCAATTTCAAGACAGTCTCGTTTCCGATCATCAATACCGCAAAAAACGAGGTAGGTCGGGAGATTGTCGCCAACATCGTGGCACTTGGCGCGATGGTTGCGTTGACCGGCGTCGTCACCAAGGAGAGCGCCGAGAAAGCGGTTCTGTCCCGGGTGCCGGAAGCCTTTATCGAGCTCAACAAGAAGGCGTTCCAGACCGGTTATGATAAGGCGCTGGCCGCCAGCAAGTAATCTACACACTGACAGACTAAAGCCCGATGGTAATTTTCCATCGGGCTTTTTTTCTTTCAACCTTGCGGCAGGTCTACAGATACGATACGATATAAATGGCTATAGAGCTGGTTCTGTTCCGGACTATTCGAGGGGTAGCATATGTCGGAGGAACTTTGCGAAATGTCGCTTCAGCAGACCCAGGAGCTGCTGCGCCTGACCGACGTCACTCTGCAGAATATCTGCTGTAAGAGATTCACTACTGAAGAACTATATGTGGAGGCCTTGGCCAAGGTTCTCGGCGGTGATGGACGACGTGGCCCGCGCAGTATCTTTATTGCGTTCCAGGAGGCGGCGGACGCCATCTATCGGGGCCGGGTATTCCACCTAAATAAAGGGGAGATGGTGGAGGGGTCTGAAGAAATCCGCATTGACCCACTCTCCACCTACGCCGTTGACCTGACTGAGGCCGAAGTGGTGGTTTCCAACTGGAACGATAGCTGTGAGACCATTGAAGAGTACCAGACCAATTTTCATCCCTACGTCAAGACAGCCATTGGGACGAGCATTAAGAATTTTGTCTGCTGCAGGATCAGCGGTGAGCGGCCTGGAGCGATAATCGCTTTTAATTACCCCGGACGGGCCACCAATTATGAAGCGGATGTGCTGCGCAGCCTTGGGGTGGTGATTGGTTCGCTGGTCACCCTGTCCAATGAGGTCAGGGAAACCGAAAAGGCCTTTATTTATACCATAGAGGCGTTGGCCAGGGCCTGCGAGGCTGCAGAAGAAGGGACAGGCCAGCACATTGTCAGGGTCAACCGTTACGCCGGCGCCTTGGCCGCCAATATGGGGCTCCCGGCAGAGTTCGTTGTGAGTCTTTCCCATGCTGCCCAGATGCATGATGTCGGCAAGATCAAGATCCCGCCCACCATCCTTTTGAAGCCGGGACCGCTCAATGCCGCTGAGATGGAGGTCATGATGCGGCATCCTGTCTATGGCGAGCAAATCCTGGGGGATTCCCCCCGCCTCCAGACAGCCCGGGAAGTGGCCATTGCCCATCATGAAAATTGGGATGGGACCGGCTATCCCTATAACCTTAAGGGAGAGAATATCCCACTGGCGGGGCGTATTGTCAGGGTCGCGGATGTTTATGATGCACTGCGTTCGACCCGTAGCTATAAGGAACCATACAGTCATGCCCAAGCCCTCCAGGTGTTCACGGAGGGGGACCAGCGGATCAGGCCTGCCGCCCACTTTGATCCCGCCGTGCTGGCGACATTTTTCAAGATTGAACATATTTTTGACAAAATTTACGAGAGCCTGAGCAGCGGTTAGGCTGCTGATGTCTGATCAAATAGGCTTTGACACAGTTGTCAAGATCGACTATGTTAACATTCTGCCATCCATAGATATATAGATAAGGAGTTAAGGATGTTCCTTCTGCCCAAGGGGAATCCACTGCATGAAAATATCCCGGCCGTCAAGACCGACATCCCGGAATTGCTGGGCAAGCTGAAAAGTGACCGTTTCAGCGGCTATGCCAATTTTGTGTTTCCTGCATCGGTCGGAATTCTGCTGTTTGAATCGGGAAAGCTGGTTAGTGTCATGCTGGAGGAAGGAGAGAAAAAACTTTCCGGCTTTGAAGCGATTGCTGCCATCTTCAATCAGATTTTTGCTGCCGGTGGCAGTCTCAATGTGTATAAACTTTCCAACGACCTGACAATGTGTGTCCATGCCTTATTGCATGGGGAGATGCTGTATAAAGGCCAGGAACTGAAACTGATCGACGTGAAGGGGCTCCTGGAAAAGTTGAAGGCCAATCGTCTCAATGGTTGCCTGCGCATCTATACTACGGACAAAACCGCCCTAATCTTTTACAAAGACGGGGCGCCGCTCGGTTTTTTTCATGACGGCTGTCAGGACATTGAAACCTCAGCCAGCGAGTCCCAGAAGATTGCGGGCCTGCCGGGGGCGAAAATCGATGTGCTGTCGACCAAAAGCGCCGATGAACTGATGCAGCATGATCTGCTGGAGATGGTTAATTTTGATAAGCTTTGGGAATCAACGGCGAGCAAACAGGCTGCCAACCTTGACAGAATCAAGCAGGAAGCCGAAGAACGAGACAAGAAACAGCTGGATAACAAACTAAAAGGTTTGGAAGCGGATATCAGGGAGCTTGCGGCAGCATATGTGGGGAAGCTGGGCCAGACACTGGTGGAAAAAGAGTTGCAGGAGCAGGGGGGGCGCAATTGTTTCCTCGACCGGAAAGGGGCGGCAAATTTTCTCCTCGGGATTGAAAAAAGTGCCAAGCTCCTGACCAGTCTTTCCAAGCTCAATGAAATGCTTAATCTGATGAAGAGTGAGATTGCCAGCAAGACCAAGGAACTCGGTGTGAAATGAATCTTATGGGGGGAACTATGGCGTACGAGTTGGATCTCAATCTGATCAATCTGGTGCAGGTCGTGTTCTGGTTTCTCGCGGGGGCAATCAGCTTTTACTTCAGTATCGGCAATGCGAGGATCTGGACCAGTATCTCCATCGGCTTCTTTCTGATCTTTATCAGCCAGGCGTACCTTCTTAACCCCTGGACAGAATATCACCGGGTGGAGGTCATCCACTATATCATCGGCACCATCGCCATCATGGTCATGACCCACGGTTTCCAGGAATACTATATCTTCAGCCGCACCCTCGAGGTGTCCGGCAGCAAACCCAAAGTTTATCTAGCGACCTTGCTTGTGGTTCTTGCGTCGGTGGTTTTTGTCTACATTAATCCAAAACCATCCTTCACTGTCATGCGCAATATAAAAATGATCGAGAATACCTGTTGGGTGTTCCTTTGCCTAGTCAACCTCGATATGATTCGGAAAATTTACCTGCAGGTGCGTGATTCCGTGATTGCCAAAGGGTTCATCGCTTTCGGCATCGTGTTTGTCTGCATTTTTCTCTGGAAGGGCGCTGAACTCTACCTGCAAGTCTACCTTTGGGACAAGGCGTGGCTAGATATTATCAGTTTTTCCAACCTTACCGGCGAGGCCTCAGACTTTGCCCTCTATCCCGACCGGATCAATTTCTCCACTCTCGTCCACCAGGTTGCCGGGTTATTGTCCGGGCTTTCGGTCGGGGGGACCTTCATCTACCTATACCGATTGCTTAGATAGTTCCATCCGGAAAGCGGATGGTCACTAGATTGTCATGTAACCAGTGCCATTGCTCTTGTTTCCGGCATCTTCAGGCCCCTGCAGGTAACCCGCCACCCGACGCAGCGGCGGGCTGCTGGGCACAATAAAAAATGCCGACCCTTTTGGGGGCCGGCATTTTTGTATCAACTAGATTGTGGTGCCGAAGGCGAGAATCGAACTCGCACGGGCTGTCGCCCACCACCCCCTCAAGATGGCGTGTCTACCAATTCCACCACTTCGGCATTCAGAGCCATTCTTAATACCATTAAGGACGGCCGATGTCAACAACAAATTCTCTGTTGTTTGCTGTTATTTACGAGGTGCCTGTTGCGGCAAGGCGGGAGTGTTTGCCGGCTGCCCCTGAAGCGGCTGCAGTGGCGCCCCTTGTTGCGGGAGGCCGGTCTGGGGAACTACCTTCGAGCGCATGATGGAAGAGGTTTCCGGTTTGCCGGAGAAGTAGGCAAGGGTCAGGGACGTCAGCATGAAGATGACAGCGGCCCCGGTCGTCACCTTACTCATGAAGCTGGTGCCACCACCGGCGCCAAACAGCGACTGGCTGCCGCCAGTGCCGAACGAGGCGCCCATTTCGGCCCCCTTGCCGGACTGCAACAAGACGATGACAATCAAAGCAATACTGACGGTGACATGGATTACAACTAGAAAAGTGATCATAATTGAGGATTCTCTCTCTGTGCGTATTCAACAAACGGAATTTAGATTAACATACCTGGCAACAATTTTGAAGCACTATTTCATTCCTGGTAGTTTACAATGGCGGCAAAGGAGTCAGCCTTGAGGCTGGCACCGCCGACCAGCGCGCCGTCGATATCGGCCATGGCCATGAGCCCCTTGATATTTTCCGGCTTCACGCTTCCCCCATAGAGTATTCTTGTGGTCTCGGCAACCTGCCGGCTATACAGCTTGGCCAAGGCTCCCCTGATGAAGGCATGGGCTTCCTGGGCCTGGTCGTCTGTGGCGGTTTTGCCGGTACCGATGGCCCAGACCGGTTCATAGGCCACAATCAGCGCCTCCAGACTCTTGGCCGGTATCTCCGCCAGGCCACCGGTGAGCTGGCGGTCGAGTACTTCCCAAGTCTTGCCGGCGTCACGTTCTGCCAGGGTTTCCCCAATACAGAAAATGCCGGTCATACCAGCCTTGAGCGCGGCTTTGATCTTCCGGTTGACGGTGCCGTCGGTTTCGGCAAAATACTGGCGCCGTTCCGAGTGGCCGATGATCACATGGCTGCAGCCGGCATCCACCAGCATCTTCGGAGCAACTTCGCCGGTGAAAGCCCCTTCCTCTTCCCAGAAGCAGTTCTGGGCGGCAAGCTTGATGGGACTGTCGCTAATGGCGCTCTTCACCTTGCCAAGGACCGTGAAGACCGGGGCCACGACAATTTCCACCCCTTTAGCCTTTTTTACCAGTGGGATCAGGCCATTAATCAGCGCAACAGCCTCGTCGGTCGTTTTATACAGCTTCCAGTTGCCGGCAATTACCGGTTTTCTCATAAAAATCTCCCCGATCGGTCAAGGTTCTATCGACGTCGCACGCAGCACGTCGCACATTCCTACTTATGGCCGTTTTCTTCCAGTACTCGGATGCCGGGGAGCTTCTTCCCCTCGAGGAGTTCGAGGAATGCGCCGCCGCCGGTGGAAATGTAGCTGATTTTGGCGTATTCACCGGCACGGTGCACCGCCACATCGGTATCGCCGCCGCCGACTATGGTGAGGGCGTAAGAGTTGGCCACCGCAGCAACCATGGCAAAGGTGCCACGGGAGAAGGCGTCCATTTCAAAAACACCCATGGGGCCGTTCCAGATGATGGTCTTGGCGTTTTGTAGTGCTTCGGTGAAGAGAGTAACGGTTGCCGGACCGATGTCAAGGCCCATCCAGTCTTCAGGGATTTCCTGAATGGTGGTGACCTTGGTTTCGGCGGCGGGGTTGAAGCGGTCCGCCACGACACAGTCGATCGGCAGATAGAATTTAATCCCCTTTTCCCTGGCCATGTTATAGGTTTTAAGGGCGGTCGGTAAAAGTTCCTCTTCCACCAGCGATTTGCCCACATTGTAGCCGAGCGCCTTGAGGAAGGTGAAGGCCATGCCGCCGCCGATAACGATCTTGTCCACCTTGCTGCAGAGGCTTTCCAGGACTTCCAGCTTGCCGGAGACCTTGGCCCCGCCGAGAATGGCGACTAACGGCCGGATGGGGTTTTTCATGGCTTTTTCAAAGTAATTCATCTCATTTTTCATGAGAAAACCTGCGGCCACCACCGGGACGAATTGGGTGATTGCCTCCACCGAGGCGTGGGCCCGATGGGAGACGGCAAAGGCGTCATTGATATAGATATCGCAGTGGTCAGCCAAGGCCCGGGCAAAGTCCGGGTCATTCTTTTCCTCGCCTGGATAGAAGCGGAGATTCTCCAGCATGACCACATCACCCGGTTGCATGGTGTCGAGCAGCTTGGTCACTTCCTCACCAATACAGTCCGGGGCAAGCCTGACTTCTTTGCCGATCAGCCGGGAAAGACGCATTGCCGCCGGAGCCATGGAATATTTAGCGTTCCGCTCCCCCTTGGGCCGCCCCAGGTGGGAGGCGAGAATCACCTTGGCGTTAAAGTCGAGCGCATAATTGATGGTGGGGAGTACTGCCCTGATCCGGGTGTCTTCGGTGATGTTTTGGTGTTCATCGAGGGGGACATTGAAGTCGACCCGCATGAAGATTTTTTTCCCGCGAAGATCATCGATTTCATCAATGTAACGGATTGACATTGTTTCTCCCCCCACAAAAGTCTTGTTATCGCTGCATCTGCATGGCGGTGCAACGGCGGCCGCAGGCTGTAAGCAGAAAAAAGGGGGGAATCTCTCCCCCCCTTAAACTATTCTACCTAGGCGCCGATAAGTTTGATCAGGTCAATGACACGGTTGGAAAAGCCGCATTCGTTGTCATACCAGGAGATCACCTTGACCATGGTGCCGTCCAGCACTTTGGTGGAAAGCGCGTCCACAATGGAAGAGAGCGGGTTGCCGTTGTAGTCGCAGGATACCAGAGGCTCTTCGGAAAAACCGAGGATCCCTTTAAGGGGGCCCTGGGAGGCCGCTTTAAGGGCAGCGTTCACCTGCTCGGCATCGGTCTTCTTGGTGAGGGTTGCCACCAGGTCCACCACCGATACATTGGGGGTCGGTACGCGGATCGCCATCCCATCGAGTTTGCCTTTAAGTTCAGGCAATACCAACGAAACAGCCTTGGCGGCGCCGGTGGTGGTCGGGATCATGGAGAGAGCCGCGGCCCGTGCCCGGCGCAGGTCCTTATGGGGAAGATCAAGGATCTGTTGGTCGTTGGTGTAGGAATGGATGGTGGTGACCAGACCCTTTTCGATGCCGAAGGCTTCATGGAGGACCTTTGCCACCGGGGCCAGGCAGTTGGTGGTGCAGGATGCATTGGAGATGATGTGGTGCTTCTTCGGGTCGTAGAGGGTGTGGTTGACCCCCATCACAATGGTGATGTCCTCGCCGGTGGCTGGGGCAGAGATGACCACCTTTTTCGCGCCGGCCTTGAGATGCAGCTCGGCTTTCTCACGGGCGGTGAAAAGGCCGGTGGCCTCGAGTACCACGTCGATTTTTTCCTGCTGCCAGGGGAGCTCTGCCGGGTTTTTCACGGCGAAGATCTTGATGGCCTTGCCGTTCACTAGCAGCTCATCACCTTTTACCGCAACATCACCGGGAAAGATACCGTGGACTGAGTCATATTTAAGCAGATGGGCCAAGGTTTTTGCGTCGGTCAGGTCATTGATGGCAACTATCTCGATTCCTTGTTCCTTAACGGCCGCCCTCATTACCATCCGCCCGATCCTACCAAAACCATTGATTGCAACTCTTAATGCCATGGAAATTCTCCCCCTGTGCTTGGATTATGACTGCTCTAAGACTTTAACAATCCAGCATAATATACAACTTACGCTTTTCCCGTCAACCCTTTTTTGTGTTGTTTCGGCCGGCGACACTGCCGGAAGGAACCGGTCTGCTGAGGATGCCGATCTGCTCCGACCGCCATGAAACTCGCACAAACGGTGAGCCGTGGCAGATAGAATGATGACCTGAAAATTAATTATTCTCGGGCCCGCCGGAAATTGTGTTATTATGGGAAGCCAACAGTGAGCCATGGCTTATACAAGGCTGAGAAGAGAGCTGCCGCCATATGAAAAATACCCTGGAAAAAAGGATTATTCTTTTTTCGTTCATTATTCTGTTCTGCACCATCCTGGCTAATTCGAGCATGGATATAGCCGGATTCCGCAAGGATTATATAACTGCCCTGATTCTAAGATCCCAGAGCCTTGGCGTCTCTCTGCGCAGTAGTGTGGAAAAGGTCGTCGCCCTGGGGCTTGATGTCAAGGAGATTGAGGGACTCAACGAGAAGTGCCGGGAGCTGGTCCAGGCCAATCCGGAGATCGCCTATTGTATCATTTCCGACCTTGAAGGAAAGCCCCTGTATTGGAACGACCCGGCGTTGGCCGCCACACGTTTCGACCTCATCAACAGATCGATCCGGGCCGGTGCCGAGCAGCGCACTAATCTCATCGGTCTGGACACCCTTTATTACGATACCGTCACGCCAATTCACTCCCCATACGGTAAACAGGTCGCCCTCGTCCATATCGGCTTTGCCGAAAAAATCATCTCGGCCAAGGTTGCGGCGATTATTCTCCGCTCTGCTGCAATTCTGGTTGTCTTCTTTCTTGCCTCATTCACCCTCGTCATCTTTTTTGTGAAAAAAAGCATCGTGCAGCCAGTTTCTGCTCTGTTGAAGGGGGTTAAGAGCATCGCTGAGGGTAACCTCGATACGCGAATCCAGCCCCTCCCCGTGTATGAATTTGACACGGTGGCGAAAAATATTAACAACATGTCTGCTTCGTTGCAAAACCGGCAAGAGGAGATCAGGACCAACTACAAACAATTGGAAAAAGCCCATGGCGAGCTGCATGACTCTTTTTACAAGCTGGAGAGCCTCAGGGGCGAGCTGGAAAAGTCGGAGGAGCTCTATAAGTCCCTGATGGAGGAAGCCAGCGATGCCATCTTGGTCATCGGTGATGATGAAGTGGTCAAAATTGCCAATAAGATGGCTGAGGAAATGTTTGGCTACAGCGCCAGCAGCATCACCGGTTCCTCCTTCGCCAGGATGCTGCAGATGCTCAAGGTTGAAGATGTCCCCCTGATCTACGGGCTTCTGCAGAAGGCACTTGCCGGCAAGCATGTGGAAGAGGAAATGGTGTTTATGCGGCAGAACGGCGAGCGGGTGGTGGGCCGCATCCATGCAAATAGCATCAAAAGCGGGAGCAAACGGTTGGTGCAGGCCATTGTCCGGGATGTTACCAAGGAGCACGAGATTTTGCGGAACTTGGAGAAGAGCGCTGCCGACCTGGCCAGACTCAACAAGATGAAGGATTCGTTCCTCGGTCTTGCTTCCCATGAGCTGAAGACCCCGTTGACGGTCATCATGGGGTACTCGGAGCTGATCATTACCAATATGCCCGACAAGATCGACAAGACCGTGCTGGCCATGGTGGAGAATATATCCAACGCCGCTGCACGGCTGGACGGCATTGTCAAGGACATGGTCGATGTGTCGATGATCGAGGAAAAGAAACTGCAGCTCAAATTTGAGGATATCGATCTGAACCGGCTGGTGGAGGCCTGCATTAGCGAGCTCCGCTTCTTTTTTTCGCTGCGGAAACAGGAGATAGTTGCCAAATTGGACGAAACCTTGCCCCTGATTAAAGGGGACCGGGTCCGCCTCATGCAACTTTTGTCGAACGTCCTCGGAAACGCCATCAAATTCACCCCGGATGGTGGCAAGATTACGGTTGCCAGCAATCTTAAATACCTGATGCGCAGCAGTCATAACGCCCGGGCTGGTACCCCCAACAGTAATGACAGAGAGCACCATGCCTACGTGGAAGTGACCATCGCCGATACCGGCATCGGCATTGACCGGGAGGACCATCTCCGGATTTTTGAAAAATTCTATGAAGTGGGAAATATTGAGGAGCACAGTACCGGCAAGGTGGCATTCAAGGGGAAGGGGGCCGGCCTGGGGCTCGCCATTGCCAAAGGGATTGTCACCATGCATGGTGGCGAGATCTGGGTCGAATCTCCCGGCTTTAATCCCCAGGACAATCCTGGCTCGACTTTCCATATCCTGCTGCCGGTTCATGCCTCGGTAAATGACATGAGCGTGGACTACCTCAATCTCTTCAATTGATTCTTCTTCGTTGAATGGAATACCCCCGAGCAGTCGCCAACTTTAACTTGAATCTTGCCCGGGTTTCCTGTATAAATTGGCGGTTGTGCCCAACCAGCGGCCAGCACCGGGCCTGTCGCTCCGGTCAGGATGAGCCGGAAGATGGACCGGGAATTTGTAGTGATTTGCGGCTGGATTTAACGGAGGGGTTGGTGCGGGTTTGTTTGCTTGCCAGCGGCAGCAAGGGGAATGCCCTGTTCATTGAGACTGGCGCAACCAAGCTGGTGGTCGATGCCGGTCTTTCCGCCAACGAGTTGCTGAAGAGACTTGCCGGGATTGGCCTGGAAGGGGCGGAGCTGGCGGGTATCCTCATCAGCCACGAGCATGCCGACCATATCAGGGGGGCAGGGACCCTGGCGCGCAAGCTGAAGATCCCGGTGCTGATCAGTTATCCGACCCATCGGGAGTCCAACGTCAGTTTCAAACGGACCGAGGTGGTCGAGTTTGAATCGGGGTACCCGTTCTCTTTTCAGGATCTCCTCATTGACCCATTTCCCATCACCCATGATGCCGCCGACCCGGTCGGGTTTCTGATCGAAAGCCGGGAAGGGCGGCTCGGAATCGCCACTGACCTGGGGATTGCCACCCGCCTGGTGCAGGAAAAGCTGCGCGACTGCCGGGCGC
>JANXYN010000116.1 GCA_025356035.1 Geobacteraceae bacterium | reverse complement strand
CGTCACCAGCATATTCGGCTGGTGGAGAGCCGCTTCCTCGCCCCGAAAAAATCGCTGCTGCTGGTGGAGGTGGGGGGTGAATACCTGCTGCTCGGAAGCAGCGGCGAGGGGTTAAGCCTGATCAAGCAGATCGAGGGGATTGCCGAAGAGCTCCCGGCCGGTGAAGCAGCAACGCTGCGGCCCGCTGCGGAACTGTTCCAGGAAAAGCTCAACGCCTTCATGGCCAAGGTGCCGGGTAAGGTGAGCGGCTGTATCACATTACTGAAACGAGGGAACCAACGTGAAGTCTAACCGTATCCTGTTGTTGCTGATCTGCTGTGTGACGCTGCTGGTGGGCGCCGCCGCCTTTGCCGCCGAACCGCTGGCGATCCCGACCATCAGCGTCGGCCTCGGGAAGGCGACCAAGCCGGGGGAAATTTCCGCCGCCCTGCAGATCCTGATTCTGATGACGATCATGTCGCTGGCGCCGGGGCTGTTGATCATGACCACCTCCTTTACCCGGATCGTGGTGGTCCTCTCCTTCCTCCGGAGCGCCATGGGGGTGCAGCAGGCCCCATCTAACCAGATCATCATCGGCCTGTCGCTGTTTCTTACCTTCTTCATCATGAGCCCGGTCTGGCAACAGATCAACACCGAAGCGATCCAGCCGTACAAGGCCCAGACCATCAACCAGGACCAGGCCATCGATCTGGCGGTGAAGCCGCTTCGAACCTTCATGCTGGCCCAGACCAGGGAAAAGGATCTGGCGCTATTCATCAGCCTCTCCAAACTCCCCCGGCCCCGCAATGTCAACGACGTCCCGACCCTCACCGTGATCCCGGCCTTCATGATCAGCGAGCTGCGGACCGCCTTCCAGATGGGGTTTCTCATCTACATCCCGTTCCTGGTGGTGGATATGGTGGTGGCCTCGGTCCTGATGTCGATGGGGATGATGATGCTGCCGCCGGTGATGATCTCGCTCCCCTTCAAGATCCTGCTGTTTGTCCTGGTGGATGGGTGGGGGCTGGTGATCGGCTCGCTGGTAAAGAGCTTCGCCTAAGGAAACGGCCACTTTTCCGCAATCTCTGCGTCAGACTTCACATTGTCTTGTGCGGCGTACTGCGTGTACGCCTCCGCGCCAATGCTTGTCTTCCTTGACCTTGCGAAAAATTGACCGTTTCAAGGGGCGATGGCAAGGGCGAAGTAAACTCTCAACAACGCAAGCAGCTGAGCTACAAAGATGATTGGCTCTTCGCAGCATGTCGCACGACAGGAGATTTTATATGACCCCTGAACTGATTATCCAACTGGCCCGGCGCAGTTTCGAGGTGACTCTGATGCTGGCCGCGCCGCTACTCATCTTCAGCCTGGTGGTGGGGCTTTTGATCAGCATCTTCCAGGCGATTACCTCGATCAACGAGGCGACCCTCACCTTCGTGCCGAAAATCGTGGCGGTCATGGTGGCGCTGGTGATCTTTTTCCCCTGGATGATGAGCTACATGGGGGACTTCACCCGGGAGATCTTTGGCATGATCGTCACCATGAGACACTGACCGATGCCGTCATTCCTCCCCTTCACCAGTTTTGCGGACCTGAGCTGCTTTGCCCTGGTCCTCGGCCGGACCGCCGGGATCTTTACCGCCATTCCCATGCTCGGCGGCCAGCGGGTGCCGCTGCGGATCCGGGTGGTGCTGATCTTCGTCATGACCCTGGTGCTGTTCCCGGTGCTCAAGCTGAAGGTCCCGGAGCTCCCCACCGATACGATCTCGCTGGTAATCCTGGTGGTGCGCGAGGGGATGGTCGGCATCACCCTCGGGCTGCTGGCGATGGTGGTGACCGAAGCGGTCAGCATCTGTGGTCAGATCGTTGCCATGCAGATGGGGCTCTCCGTGGCTTCCATGTTCGATCCGTCCATGGGGCAGGTGCCCATCATGGCCACCTTCCAGTCGCTCTTAGCCATGCTGCTCTTCTTCACCCTCAATATCCACCACCTGTTTATCCGGGCCATGGTGGATAGCTATGCATTGGTCCCGCTCGGGAGCTGGCACATGAGTGGCGGACTGATGCAATTTCTGATCGGCGCCATCTCCGGCGCCTTTATTCTCGGGGTCAAGCTGGCGGCGCCGGTGATGGTGACGCTGCTGGCGGCGAATGTGGCGTTGGGGATCATGGCGCGGGTCTTTCCGCAGATGAATATCTTCATGCTGAGCCTCCCCCTCAACATCGGTCTCGGCTTTCTGGCGCTGGGGCTCTCTCTGCTGGTATTCATCCATACCGTACAAAACGCTTACGGTGCCTTGCCGTTGCAGCTCAAGGCGCTGTTCAAGCTGATGGCTTAGGGACTCACCATGTCCGACCAGGATAAAGAATCCAAAACCGAACAGCCTTCCGCCAAACGCCGTGAAGACGCCCTGAAAGATGGGGGCGCCCCCCAGAGCCGCGACTTAAGCTCCACCGTGTCTCTACTGGTGGGGGTTATCACCCTCAACATCACCGGCGGTTTCATGGTAGCCAACCTGAAAGGCCATTGGCGCGAGATGTTGGGGGGGCTCAACAACTACCAGTTGACCGATGCCCGCGTCTACACCCTGCTGCTCAAGGTGCTGTTCACCCTCGGTTGGACGCTGGCCCCCTTCACCCTGGTGGTGATGATTGCCGGCGTCGCTACGTCGGTCAGCCAGACCGGCTTCTCCTTCAATACCGAACGGCTCGGCATCAAGCTGAACAAGATCAACCCCCTGGAGGGGGTGAAGCGGTTTTTCAACAAGCAGGCCGGCATGGAAGGGGCCAAATCATTGCTGAAGATCCTGATCGTCGGCTTTATCGCCTACCGGGTCTTGCGCGATGAGGTGAACAACCTGGTCTTCCTAAGCGATGGGGACGTGCAGGGGATCTTCGAATTCCTGAGCCATCTCTCCTTCAAGCTGGTGCTCCACACCTGCGGGGTGCTGCTGATCCTGGCGGTGATCGACCTGGCCTTCGTCAAGTGGAATTACCTGCAGGGGCTGAAGATGACCAAGCAGGAGGTGAAGGAGGAGCACAAGCAGAGCGAGGGGAGTCCCCTGGCCAAAGGGAAGATCAAGCAGATGCAGTTTGAGAAGGCACGGCGGCGGCTGAAAAAGATCATCCCCACCGCCGACGTGGTGATCACCAACCCGACCCACTATGCGGTGGCGCTCAAGTACGACCGGGAGCGGATGGTGGCGCCGATGGTGATCGCCAAGGGGGCCGACCAGATGGCCTTGCGGATCAAGACCCTCGCCCGGGAGAGCAACATCATGCTGGTGGAGAATCGTCCCCTCGCCCGGGAGCTGTTTGCCAAGGTGAAAGAGGGGGAGGAGATTCCTGAAGTGCTCTATACGGCGGTGGCGGAGATCCTGGCGTATGTGTATGGGCTGAAGGGGAAGATCTGAGGGGACGCCTTTGTATAAGCACGGAATCTGTCAGCCGTAAACATCCCCGGCAGGCAATCGGATGGATAGGTCTGTAAATAGATTGGGTACAGTTCAAAATCATAAAAACATAGTTGACGCAATGCACTATAACATAGTAAACTAAAGGCATAAAAACATAGTAGTTTCTTGCATGGGTGTCAGCTATGGCAACACCAAGTGAAAAACTGGCGGTATCACTTGTGGCGCTGCATCGGGTTCAAACCGGAAGCGTTTTGCGATCCTCGGCCTTAAGCCGGGTGCATAGGGAGCGGCTCATCCAGAACGATTTCCTTATGGAGGTCGTGAAGGGATGGTATGTCGTCACTCGGCCCGCCCTCAAGGATGGCGGCAGCATGCCTTGGCTCGCCTCGTACTGGACTTTTATCTCGGTCTATCTGAGCGACCGTTACGGCGACGATTACTGCCTCTCCTCCGACTCCTCCCTGCACCTCCACACCGGGGCGACGGTCGTGCCGCGGCAGTTGGTGGTCATCTCAAAATCAAAGGGGACCCAAAGACTCGGTCTTCCGTTCGATACCTCAATGCTGATCTACCAGGACAGCAAGAATTTCCCAGCCGGCCGAATAAATAAGGACGGCCTCTGGATCATGAACCTGCCAACGGCACTGTGCAGGGCAACTCCGTCATTCTTCAGACTCAGCCCGACCGACGCCGAACTGGCGCTACGCATGGTGCGTGATTCCTCCGACCTTCTCAGAGTCCTGCTGGAAAGCGGCAGTGTCGCAGCAGCTGGCAGGCTTGCCGGAGCCTACGGGTTCCTCGGCGAAAAGCAGATGGCCGAGCGGATTGTGCGGGAAATGACTGCCGCCGGGTACGCCGTCAAGCCCGCAAATCCCTTCGAGAATGCTGCCCTTGCGCTTTCTGGCGGTGCCAGGGTCCTGTCGCCATATGTCGCCCGTATCGAGACTTTGTGGAAATCCATGCGTAACGAAGTAGTCGACGAATTCCCCCCGCCACCGGGTCTGCCCGGGGTCCATAACGGTTATCTGCAGCGAATCGACGAAATTTATCTGAATGACGCGTACAACTCTCTCTCTATCGAAGGGTATCAGGTAACACCAGAACTGATCGAGCAGATTCGGGATGGAAGATGGAACCCCGATGCAGGCGAGAGCGACCGCCAACAGCGGAATGCCTTGGCCGCTAAAGGATACAACCTGGCTTTCATGGCGGTTAAGGAGAGCATCAGGAAAATTCTGAAGGGGGGAAGACCGGCTGATATTGTCGCCGTAGACCACAGGGATTGGTACACCAGGATGTTCGCACCCTCGGTCCAGGCGGGTATTTTGAAACCAGCGGATCTGGCCGGTTACCGCAATCAACCGGTATATATCAAGGGCTCACAGCATGTGCCGCTGCCTCACCCGGCAGTGGTTGACTGTATGGAAGCCCTTTTCAGGCTTATCGCTGAGGAGCCGCATGCCGGAGTAAGGGCGGTCCTGGGGCACTTCATATTCGTTTTTATCCACCCCTACATGGACGGAAACGGCCGCATTGGACGGTTCCTGATGAACACAATGCTCGCTTCGGGCGGTTACCAATGGACCGTTATCAGGCTTGTGAGGCGAAGCCAGTATATGGAAGCCCTTGAAGAGGCATCCGCTGGGGGGAGGATTGCAGCGCTTGCACGCTTTATTCGTGAGGAGATGTCTTGAGTAAGGGCGATTTGTAGTTGAAGAAGATGCTTGCTCGGGTAGAGGCCCATTTAGTGTATGTCAGAAGCTGACGGCTTGCACCCTTTTCTCCCTCCGGGAGCTGTTTGCCAAGGTGAAGGAGGGGGAGGAGATTCCGGAGGTGCTCTATACGGCGGTGGCAGAGATTCTGGCGTATGTGTATGGGCTGAAAGGGAAGATCTGAGGGAACGGTAGGGAATGGGCTAACTGACAGCCCAAAAAATACAGAATTGCGGCAGGGGGGAGCGTCCTCCTCTCTGCCATTCACCGGCGTCGCGCCCCATGCGACGCCGTTTTTTTATTATAACCCGGCAGAATATCTTTGACACGGTAAACAAAATCATGATAATTAACCACCTCTGCTGAACGTTGGTTTATTTTTGTTGCGCAGAATTTAGCGGCGGGGTGATGGGGTTCAGCGATAGGCGGAATTTGCCAGGTTTTAGGTCGATTTCACTTATTAATTAATATGGCTCTCCGTATAGAAAATTGAACAATTACTGCTGAAGTCCCAATGCTGCGAGAAATACGGGGACACGAAATACGAAATACGGGGACACCATACCTATTTTTTCTTGACAACATCCGTCGCAGGCAGTAGTTTCTTTCCATGCCACGTATTGCACGCCTGATAGCCCCCGGTATCCCTCACCACGTCACCCAGCGTGGGAATCGACGGATGGAGACCTTCTTCTGTGATGAAGACTACCAAGCGTATCTCGCCCTGATGGCCGAGTGGTGCCGGAAGTTCAACGTCACTGTCTGGGCCTATTGCCTGATGCCAAACCATATCCATTTAGTTGCAGTCCCTGAAACGGAAGAGGGCCTGCGGCTGGCGATTGGAGAGGCACACCGCCGGTACTCGGTCATGATCAATCGTCGACAGAAATGGACGGGACATCTGTGGCAGGGACGGTTTTCGTCATTTCCCATGGATGAGAATTATCTTCTTTCAGCCGTAAAGTACATAGAGATGAACCCTGTGCGAGCAAATCTTGCTCCCGATCCGTACTCGTGGAAATGGAGCAGTGCCAAGGCGCACGCCGACGGCAAGGACGATATCCTCGTAAAGGTGTCTCCTTTACTGGGAATGGTCGGAGATTGGAAGTTATTTCTATCGGATATCGACGGGGAGGCTGCGGATAAAATCCGTCGCCACGAGCGGACGGGGCGGGCTTTAGGGGCTGATTCGTTTCTTGAATCGCTTGAACACTCCCTAATGCGGACTGTGAAGCGGCAGAAGGCTGGACGTAAAAAGAAGGTGCGGGAATAGGTATGGTGTCCCTGTATTTAAAAGGCCCGCACTGTGCGGGCCTTTGCTGTTTCAAATGATACATGAAGCCTCGAAACCTGTAACCCAGGTACCGTTGCGACTATGCCGCCAGGTTCAACCGTGTTTCAATCTCATTCCATGGGACGCTGATGCGGTTCTTCTCATCCTTCTCGATCAGTCCGACCCGCTCCAGGAGCTGCACGTCGTCATAAACGTTCTTGTAACTCCGCCCGAGCAACTTTGCCAGAGCATTGATACTCGTCGCCCCATGACGGTGAAGGGTGGTAAGCAGGTCAAGCCGTTTGGGGGTAATGTACTGAAGCAAGGTCTTGAAGTCGGCGAAGTATACCCGCTCAATCGGCTGCTCGGGAACGAAACCCGTGTCAATCTTGCGGCCGATCTCGATTGCCTCCTGCATGGATTCATCCCAACCCTTCACGCCGATTTTCAAGTCTCTTTTCATGGTGCTTCCTCCATTCCGGCAAGCATGGCGGTAATGTCAGCCGCAAAGTCGGTAAATAACGCTTCTATGCCGGTGAAACGGTAAGGCTCCTCGCGGTCGCCGATATGTCTGTGGTCGCTCTTGCCCTGCTCATTATCATACCGGACAAGACAGGTTCCATCTGCCCTGCCAAAGAAGAGGCGGTACTTGAATGGATGAACGCACCCCTCTAATGGCTTTTCCAGCTTCCAGATAACGATTTCCCGGATGTGACCCGCCTTCGTTTCTTTCTGGCGATAGAGCAGGGTGGCTTTCATGATTATAGTATCTTATACCATAACAACGGACAAGTGCAATGCTTTTAATCTCCAATTGCTGTGGAGGTTGAATTCTTGGTACAAGTGTTGGCTTGAAAGGTTAGCGATTGTTAAAGACAATTATTATTAATCTGGTTGTAAAGGGAATGCACAGTGTATAGAGTGTTGCAACTATACGCGGCCAAAGCCGCAACTACGGCCCGTGTGGGCATGGATATGGAGGAAGTGAAATGTTGAGGAAATTTACCGTAGGACTAGCTTTGGCCGCGGCACTGTTATCGGGTCAGCTTGCCTTGGCATCAAGCACCAGCACTGCTGTCGTCACCCCGGATCAGGCCTTGCAATTTCTGCTGGACGGCAACAGGAAGTTTGTCAAAGGTGAGCTTGAACATCTGGAGCGGATGTCGTCTGTGGCTCGAAGAATCGAGTTAGTCGCCGGTCAACACCCTTACGCCATAGTTCTTACCTGTTCCGATTCCCGTGTGCCGCCTGAAATCCTTTTTGACAAGGGGCTCGGCGAGATTTTCGTTGCCCGTGTTGCCGGTAACATTGCAACTGCCAGCGAACTGCTGGGTAGTATCGAGTATGGTGTCGAGCATCTGGGGGCTTCCCTGATCATGGTGCTTGGCCACTCCAAATGTGGCGCGGTCACCGCAACGTATGATTCCCATGTGACAGGCACTATGCCGCCGAAGAACATTGACAGTCTGGTGAAGGCCATCGATCCAGCAGTTTCAGCCGTTCTCGCCACCAATCCGACCGGCACCAAGGCGGAGATAGTCGAAGAGTGTATCGTGGAAAATATCAATATGGTCACCGAGTCTCTCGAAGCAAATTCGCCCATCGTCAAAGAGTTTGTGGAGCTTGGCAAAGTCAAGATTGTCAAGGCCAAGTACGACTTGAGCACGGGCGTAGTAAGCGTGTTGCCGTAGTAATTTTAGCTGGGTTACCCCCCGGCCCTGCCGGGGGATATTTTGATCCCTTATCGGTTCTCATATTCTCCCGCGGTTCTGCTGAGCCCGTTTTACCGTCGCACGGTGTACGTCGAACGTCGCACGAAAGTAATTAGTGTCCATTCGGGAACTTCGGATGTGACACTATAGGTTTCCAATTCGGAAACGAGGATTTTTTCGTCCTGGCAAGGAAATCGAGGGATTGCGCGGAGGCGTACACACGTACGCCGCACAAGCAAGCCCGAAGATTGACGCCGCCAGGACGGAAAAGGACCGTTTCCGAATGGAAACTAATTAGAAAAATTGACCAATACACTCATTTCCTGTATAAATTGGGTTCCTCACGCAAATCTGTGCAAGGAAATGGGCATGGGTAAATCTCCCATGCAGTGATACAGGTTGAGAATATAATTCTTTGCCGATCTGAATCCGTAGGCACGATGGCTGATGACTTTGGCCTTGTTGTTGAGCCCTTCAACGGTTCCATTCGAGATCGGCATGTCGAAATAGGTGAGGATATTCTCCTCGTGCCGTTTCAGCAGAAGAGCAAAGTCCTGCATCGGCTTTATCTTTGACTCCATGGCCCAAGCGAACCACTGGTCCATAAACTTTGTGGCAATCTCTTTCGTTGCCGACTGCCAGAAGTCCCGGAACGACTCCTTGAGCAGATAGGCCCGGTGGATCTTTAGATTCAGGGTTTCCAGGAAACTGAGACTGGCCTTCTGCTTGTCCGTAAGGTTCCACGGGTTCTTGAGCCAGATATAACGGGTGCCTGCCAGCACTTCCTTGTGTTCAGTGCTCTTGTCGTTGACTTCCTGGCGTCTGACTATGTCCACGGCTTCCGTGAGTTGCCGGACAATGTGGAACTTGTCGAACACCAGCGTCGCCTGCGGTGCCTTTGCCTTGACTGCCTCGATGAACGACGGCCACATGTCGCAGCAGATGCCGTCAAGCCTGGCAGTCCGCTCAGGTCCGAAGAACTCAAAGAAGGCGCTAAGCGTATCCTTTGTCCGTCCCTCACCGCTCCAGATGAGCGTACCGCTGCGAAGGTCATAGACATTGGTAAGATACACATGGCCCTTCTGCCGGGAGATCTCATCGATGCCAATATGGGTGATGCTGCTTAAATCCCGACGGGCAAGCCCGAAGGCAACCACATAGGCGACTGCGGCAGCGACGGTACACCAGGAGCAGCTGAACAGTCTGGCCACCTGAAGCCATGGCATAAGCCTGGCCCAGGTGGCAATGGTTACAGCAAACGACTTGGTCAGCCGCTTCTTGCCTGCTGCCCATGGCATTTGCTCCACATGGACAGCCTTGCAGCGAGGGCATGTTACTCGGCATGGAGTATAAACCAGCGTAACCGGGATTCCCCACAAGGGCACATGGCGAAAACGTCTTTCAGAGAGCATGTCCCGGTAATCACCGGGGGTACCACAAACTCCGCATCGGGGATGATAACGAAGGTCGGGAACGATGGTCGCTATCAGCTCGCAACTGTTCTTGTCAACGGATTTGATACGAAATCCTTGCATCTCAAGGGTCTCGCGGATAAGCTTGTTGTACAAGCATGGGTTCCTCCTCAGATAGATATGGTTGTTGGCGCTTCCATAAATACCTGATGGAACTCATGCTTTCAATTTTTAACTGACTGCTTTATGCACTGATCTTCGAGACGAACCATAAATTGGGCAGTTCGCCGTGATGCGGGGGAGTCGAGATGGGTGGATTATTCAGATGATGTGAAAGCCGCTGCAGGCCAATTTAAAGGCTTGGCGGCTTTTTTTGTTTTGGTGGGAAAACCCCGAATAAATGTTCCATTTGGGCAGATCACCGGTTCACGCGCGCGTGAACCGGTCAACAACGAGTTGAACATCAATACAAGGAGGAAAAACGTGGCTAAGATATTCATTTCTCACTCCTCGAAAGACAAAAAGTTCGTGAGACAACTGGCAGGAGATCTCCGGGACTCCGGTCATGAGCCTTGGCTCGACGAATGGGAAATAAAAGTGGGTGAATGTATCGCGAAAAAAATCGAGGAAGGAATTTCAGACGCAGAGTACGTTGTAATAGTTCTATCAAAAAATTCAACAGACTCAGAGTGGTTTGAAAGAGAGTGGAAATCAGTCTATTGGGATGAGGTTAATAATAGAAAAACTATCATATTGCCGGTGTTGCTAGAAGACTGCAACATCCCGAAACTCCTACAGACAAAAAAATATGCGGATTTCAGTAAAGGCTATTCACCTGCATTTGATTCGCTATTGAAAGCGATAAGTCCGACTATAAAATCTGCACCAATATCTTTAAAGCCGGTAGAATCTAGTTCAAAGTGCACCACCCTGAGAGGTGGGTAAAAAACAAGTAGACACGGTGGGTTTCTGGTAATGTTGGAAGCGCGACCAACCATCACACCAGAAGGAGTCCACCGTGCCTTACCATCATCTTACA
>JANXYN010000102.1 GCA_025356035.1 Geobacteraceae bacterium | reverse complement strand
CTGGCGGCCATTATCGATGACAGCGCTCCGGAGAAAGATGTCGCGGCCTTCACCGAACCGCACTGGACACCGCTGACCCTCCGCGCCCGCCTGCGGCAACTTCCACCGCTGCAGACCGATGGCCTCTGGCCCGCCCAGATAAGGGCGATCAACAACCTGGAAAAGTCCCTGGCTGACGACCGCCCCCGCGCCCTGATCCAGATGGCGACCGGTTCGGGTAAGACATTCACCGCCATCAACTCCATCTATCGCCTGATCAAATTTGCCGGGGCGCGGCGGGTGCTCTTTCTAGTGGACCGCGCTAACCTGGGACGGCAGACGCTCAAGGAATTCCAGCAGTACGTCTCCCCTTACAATAACTTCACCTTCACCGAAGAGTACATCGTCCAGAACCTCTCTTCCAACCACCTCGACCACACGGCGCGGGTCTGCATCTGCACCATTCAGCGTCTTTACTCCATGCTCAAGGGGCGCGAGCTTCCCGAAGAGCTTGATGAGGAGTCGGCGGCGGAGCTGGGGAGCCTGTTCAAGGAGCCGGAGCCGATCGAGTACAACCCCGACTTTCCCATCGAGGATTTCGACTTCATTGTCACCGACGAGTGTCACCGCTCGATCTATAATCTCTGGCGGCAGGTACTCGAATACTTCGACGCCTATCTCATCGGCCTCACTGCCACGCCCTCCAAGCAGACCTTCGGCTTTTTCAACAAGAATCTGGTCATGGAGTACGGCCATCCCCAGGCGGTTGCCGACGGGGTCAACGTCAACTACGACGTCTACCGCATCCGCACCCAGATTGGTGAGACAGGCGGCAAGGTCGAGGCCGGCTACTATGTGGACAAGCGCGACCGCGAGACGCGCGCGGTGCGCTGGGAACAGTTGGACGACGATTTCGCCTATGACGCCAAACAGCTCGACCGTGACGTGGTCTCTGTCGACCAGATCCGCACCGTGGTCCGCGCCTTCCGCGACAAGCTCTTCACCGAGATTTTTCCCGGCCGCACCTGGGTGCCGAAGACGCTGATCTTCGCCAAGGACGACTCCCACGCCGAGGACATCGTCAAGATTGTCCGCGAGGAGTTCGGCAAGGGGAACGACTTCGCCCAGAAGATCACCTACCGCACCACCGGCGATACTCCTGAGAACCTGATCAAGGCTTTTCGCACCAGCCCCATGCCGCGTATCGCCGTCACTGTCGACATGATCGCCACCGGCACCGACATCAAGGCGGTGGAGTGCGTCTTTTTCATGCGCATGGTCAAGTCGCGCGCCTATTTCGAGCAGATGAAGGGGCGCGGGGTGCGCATCATCAACGACAACGACCTGCAGGCAGTCACCCCGGATGCGATCAGCAAGGACCATTTCGTTATCGTCGATGCCGTCGGCGTCTGCGAACAGGACCAGACCGATTCGCTTCCAATGGAGCGGAAGAAAAACGTCGGCTTCGAGAAGCTGCTGCAGGCGGTCGCCTTCGGCAACTGCGAGATCGACGTCATCTCTTCAGTGGCGGCACGACTGGCGCGGATGGAGAAGAAGCTCACCCCCCAGGAGCAGCGGCAGGTGATGGAGCTGACCGGCGGCAAGTCGCTGAAAGCGCTGACCGGTGATCTGGTTGCCGCCCTGGAGCCGGATCGGCATGTCTCCCAGGCGCAGAAGGATTCCGGGACCAGCGAACCGGACGCCAAGCAGATTCGCCAGGCGGCAGCACAGATTCTCGGTGAGGCGGCCCGGCCCTTGTGCAACCCGCAGCTGCGGGAACTGCTTTTTGAGATCAAGAAGAAGAACGAGCAGATCATCGACACGGTCAGCGCTGATACGGTGCTTTTCTCCGGCTTCACTGAGGAGAAGGCCAAAAGCGTGGTCGACTCTTTCGAGCAGTTCATCGCCGATAATAAAGATGAAATCACTGCACTGCAGGTGCTCTACAGCAAGCCGTACCAGCAGCGGCTCCGCTTTGCCGATGTGCAAGAACTGGCCGAGAAGCTGGTGGCCCAGGTGGAGCAGCTGCGTATCTACCAGACCCATCCGTTAGGGTGGGAGAAGCGGGTTCCGGACGAGCTGTGGGCGGCCTACCAAAAGCTCCAGGCAAGCAAGGTGCGCGGCGCGGCGGCCAATCACATCTTGACCGATCTGGTGTCGCTTGTGCGCTTTGCCATGCACCAGGAAAACGAGCTGGTGCCTTATCCGGAGAAGGTGCAGGTCAACTTTGCGTCGTGGCTTGGGCAGCAGCAGGCAAGCGGCAAACGCTTTACTGATGAGCAGCGTAAGTGGCTGGAGATGATCCGCGACCATATCGCGGCGAACCTGCAGATTGAGAGCGAGGATTTCGAGTATGCGCCGTTTGCGCAGGCGGGCGGGATAGGGAAAGTTTGGCAGTTGTTCGGGGATGATTTGAGTAAAATACTTGATGAGTTGAATGGGGTGTTGGCGGCATGAGCAAGTTTAACGATCACGTTCTTACGGTTGATGTAGAAGTGCTGCCAACTGGTTGGGTGCTAGCGACAATTGACGATCTTGTTGGCGAAACGGGTGTTTTTGCCGATGGAGATTGGGTTGAAAGCAAAGACCAAGACCCCAATGGTGATGTACGACTGGTCCAATTAGCTGATATTGGAGACGGCAACTATCGTAATAAATCTGAACGGTACCTGACCTCCGCTAAGGCAAAAAAGCTTGGTTGTACCTTCTTGGAGAAGGGGGACGTCCTTGTTGCTCGGATGCCCGATCCTCTTGGTCGTGCCTGTCTGTTTCCTGGCGACTCAAAAAGGTCTGTCACTGTCGTAGATATTGCCATTGTTCGATCTGCTAACGATGGTGTTGACGCAAGGTGGTTGATGTATTTCATCAATGCACCTGCATTTCGGAATGCTGTCGCATCCATGGAAAGCGGGAGTACGCGAAAGCGAATTTCAAGAAGAAACTTTTCCAAAATTGCTTTTCCTGTTCCACCACCCAACGAACAAACCCGCATCGTCGCAGAGATCGAAAAGCAATTCTCCCGCCTCGACGAAGCCGTCGCCAATCTCAAGCGCGTCAAGGCCAACATCAAGCGCTACAAAGCCGCCGTCCTCAAAGCCGCAGTCGAAGGCAAGCTCACCGAAGGGGCTTGGAAGCCGATCTCGAGTGCAATTGACACAATTGAACAAGGGTGGAGCCCTCAATGTGAACGAGAATCTTCTGAGAGTGATGATAGCTGGGCGGTTATAAAAACAACTGCCGTGCAGCCAATGTGTTTTCTGCAGGAGGAAAACAAAATACTCCCTGATTCACTTACGCCGCGATCAGCCTTGGAAATCTTTAAAGGGGATTTGCTGATCACTCGGGCTGGGCCAAAGGGTCGAGTAGGTGTTTCCTGCCTTGTTAAGAAGACTCGATCTAGGCTCATTCTTTGTGACAAAGTTTACAGGCTGCGCTGCAAGAAGACTGTTGTGGCACCAGAATATTTGGAGTTGGTGCTAAATGCACCGCAGATTCTTCATGCAATCGACGAAATTAAAACCGGAATTTCTGATAGCGGCGTAAACCTGACGCAAGGCCGGCTCCTGGTTTTGGATATCCCGTTGCCACCAATAGAAATTCAAGAACATATCGTTTCAGAGACAGATCGAAAGACCTCTATTCTTTCCGGCATGGAACGTGAGGTTAATGCAAATCTCCGCCGTGCCGACCGCCTGCGCCAGTCGATCCTCAAACAAGCCTTCTCCGGCCTACTCGTCTCCCAAGACCCCAACGACGAACCGGCCAGTGTGCTGCTGGAGCGGATACGGGCGAATGCCCACGTAGAAGCGGACCGTGTTCGCCCGGAACGTGTTACCCGCAAGGCGGGCGCATGCGATGCGCCCCTACGCAAACCACGGCAACCGGCCGAACCTAAACCGGCCGCGCCCGATTTTGACTCCCTCGACTCCGTCCTCATCGCCATCCTCGGCGTTATGCAACCAGGCCGGGAATATGCCCGCACAGACCTCGTCGACCACTTGGGTGTGTCCACCGGCCGCTGGAATGCGGCGATTCAGGAATTGAAGCGGCGGGGACAGGTGCGGCAGGTGGGGGAGAAGCGTGGGGCGCGGTATGGGTTGGTCAAGTCAGAATGAGGGGAAGCATGACAACAGAAAAACATACTGGCGGGGAAGTCGTGCTGTTTCAGGCCGATGATGGGAAAACACGGCTGGAGGTACATCTCGAAAAAGAGACAGTTTGGCTAACCCAGGCCCAATTGGCCGCTCTGTTTGCGGTAAAAATTCCCGCTATCAACAAACATTTAAAGAATATATTTCTCAGCGGTGAGCTGACGGAAGCGGCAGCTATTTCCATTTTGGAAACAACTGCCGCCGACGGCAAAAACTATCAAACCCGACTACAGTCAATCTGATCAACCGGAGCAACGACTAATCATGACCCCAGCCGCAATTGTCAGCAAACTCTGGAACTACTGCAACGTCCTCCGCGATGACGGGATGAGCTACGGCGACTACGTCGAACAGCTCACCTATCTTCTTTTTCTCAAAATGGCCGACGAGCGCACCAAGGCGCCGTACAACCAGCCGAGCACCGTGCCGGCCGCCTACGCTTGGCCGACGCTGCTCAAGCGGGACGGAGACGAACTCTTCGACCATTATCGCCACACCCTGGAAAACCTCGGCAACGAGAAGGGGCTGCTCGGGCTGATCTTTGGCAAGTCCCAGAACAAGTTCCAGGACCCGGCCAAACTGCGCCGCCTGATAGTCGATCTGATCGACAAGGAAAACTGGTCGGTAATGAGCGCCGACGTCAAGGGGGACGCCTACGAGGGACTCCTGGAGAAGAACGCCCAGGACACCAAGAGCGGTGCCGGCCAGTATTTCACGCCACGGCCGTTGATCCAGGCAATCGTCGACGTTATCGCCCCCAAGCCCGGCGAGTCGATCTGCGACCCGGCCTGCGGCACCGGCGGCTTTCTGCTGGCTGCCCACGATGCCATAGTCGCCGGTCATCCCCACATGACCAAAGAAGAACGGAAACTGCTCAAACAAGGGACCTTCAAAGGGTGGGAGCTGGTGCAGTCTACGGCGCGGCTCTGCGCCATGAACCTGATGCTGCACGGCATCGGCGGCACCGACAGCGCCCTGCCACTGGCTGTGGCCGATTCCCTCGCCGCCGATCCGGGGGAGCGCTACGAGATAATTCTCACCAATCCCCCCTTCGGTAAGAAGAGCAGCACCACCATCGTCGCCGAGGACGGCAAAGTCGGCCGCGAAACCGAGACCATCGAGCGTGACGACTTCTGGGCCACCACCTCGAACAAGCAGCTCAACTTCCTGCAGCACGTCAAGACCCTGCTCAAACAGCATGGCCGCGCCGCCGTGGTCGTGCCGGACAACGTGCTGTTCGAAGGAGGGGCCGGGGAGACGATCCGCAAGAAGCTGCTGCACGAGTGTGACGTCCATACCCTGCTGCGCCTCCCCACTGGCCTCTTCTATGCCCAGGGGGTCAAGGCGAACGTCCTTTTCTTCGACCGCAAGCCGGCCTCCGAGACGCCGTGGACCAAGAAGCTCTGGATCTACGACCTGCGCACCAACGTGCATTTTACCCTCAAGACCAACCCGCTGCAGCGCAAGGATCTCGATGAGTTCGTCGCCTGCTACAAACCGCAGCACCGCCAGCAACGCACAGCTACTTGGACCGACGCAAACCTGACCGGCCGCTGGCGCTGTTACAATTACGAAGACCTGATCGCCCGCGACAAGGCCAGTCTCGACATCTTCTGGCTCAAGGACGACTCGCTGGAGGATTCGGACAGTCTTCCTTCACCGGGTGTGCTGGCCGCAGAGATCGTAGAGGACCTGCAGGCTGCGCTGGAGCAGTTTCGACTGATCGCCGAGGATTTGGGGGAAGAGGTGGAGGAGGTTTGAATGTTTCTTCATGAAGCCATGGTACAGATTCTTTCGGAGGAGGGACCGATGACATCCAGGGATTTGGCCGATGCTATCAATAGCCGTGGACTGTACCGGCAGAGAAACGGCAATGATGTCCCCGCCAGTCAGATTGCGGCCCGACGAGCCCGATATTCTGATATCTTATATCGGGATGGCCGCTTTATAGGGCTGCGGAAATGGTTATTGATTGGTGTTGCTGGATGTGGAACTTGTGGGACGTTCCTTTCTATTTAGCTAGCCTTTCAGGCATCGGCCCCATCCCCATCCCTTGAGGTGCAAACCATCTGCGGACGCTTTACCTCCACCATCACCAACGAACCCCTCCCACGGCTCTTCCTCCTCCACAAATCCTTCTAACGCCTCTTTTGACTCCGGACAATAAAAAAACCCGCACTTTTGGCGGGTTAGCGTACTGTATCTGACTGTATCAAGCCTAAAATGGCGGAAGCACATGGGAATCGAACCCACCGAGGAGCTTCCTCAGCCCCTCCACCGGTTTTGAAGACCGGGCGGCCCACCAGCGACCGACGTGCTTCCATCTTAGATCAATGGGTGGATAATAAGTGATGGACGAGTAAAAGTCAATGTTTCAGCCGACCTTATCCATGCTGGAGAGGGGGAAAGGGTGCATCAAGGACTATCGCCGCACGCGTTGGAACCGACTTGACATCAACAATACTTGTGGTATTTAATTATTAACAAATTCTATTAAGGAGGGATATATGAAAAAGATTCTTGCAACATTTGTACTTCTCGCGGCACTGTCTATGGTTGGTTGCGCTGCAAAAATGACTGGCCCTTTCAACCTGCAAAACCCACCTCCGGATGTTTCCAAAATGACGATGATCGAGCAAGAATGCATGCTTACTGTCTTGGGGTTTGGCCCGTACAAGACTGCGGTACTGACCAAAAAGGTCGACGCCATCCAGTACAGCTTTGAGAATTATGTGGTGTACAGCCTAATTTGTGCCGAAGGGTATAAAAAATAATACCTGCCGGCCTTGCCGGTTTGGTTTTGCTTGCCCTGGCCGATCAAAAAACCGCAAATCCTTCGCAAGGATTTGCGGTTTTTTGCCGTCACGACAAATAATTCGTCGCCCTGGAAACCGCTCGAATTTGCCCCAGGGGGATGATATACACAGACAGATCCAGGCTTTGGATTGATAGCGGGGTGGCTCCCCCAGCTGTGGGGCCGTGCATAGCCAGTAAACATCCTGGGCAGCAACGACGCGGCATCTTCCTGTAGCACGCATTTGTCAGTTGCCTGAGCGGCAAATTGCGTGTATCTTTCAGACTAACGGCGCATCCGGGCCGCCATCAACGCTTCTCTGCTGCAATAAAACTGCGAAAGCGTGCCGTTATGATCCCACTGAAAGATTACAACCCGACTCGGCGTTTTGCGCTGCTGACCTTCCTGCTGGTGGTCGGTAACGTTGTCGTCTTCATTCTTGACATGCTGAGCGGCGGCTACCAGCCAGTATCGATCAGGACAGGGACAGGGGTTCTGCAGAGTTACCAGTTCGTTGGCGGGCTCAGCGCCCACTTCGCCCTGGTGCCGGCGGAGGTAACCTCCCAGTTTGCCACGGCCTGGCCGACCATTGTTACTTCCATGTTTCTCCATGGCAACTGGCTGCATATCGGCTCGAACATGCTCTATCTCTGGATCTTCGGCAACAATATCGAGGATTGCCTGGGGCGGTTTCGTTTCCTTCTGTTCTATTTCGGCTGTGGTCTGGCGGCTGCAGCTGCCCAGATTTTAAGCGCGCCCCATGCGACTATCCCCATGGTCGGGGCGAGTGGCGCGGTGGCGGGGGTGATGGGGGCGTATCTGATCCTCTATCCCCGGGCCCGCATTCTCACTCTGGTGCCGTTCTTCTTCATTTTTTTCCTGGAATTCCCTGCCTATCTGATCATTGGCTACTGGGCGCTGCTCCAGTTCCTTAATGCCGCCTATCTCGATGGGGGGGCGATGCAGGGGGGCGGGATTGCCTATTCCGCCCATGTGGGGGGCTTTCTCGCCGGGATTCTGCTGATTATCATGTTCGGCGGTCGGCGTCTGGTTAGCCGCGAACGCGGGTGGCGGGAAGAGTGAAAGTTACGGCAGCTCCGCCTCGAAGCTGTGGAAGTCGAGGATTCCTTCGCGACTTTCTTCCCCGTAGCGGTAACGATAGAATAATCGCAGTTTTGCCGGGACGGCGCTGGCCTGGTAAGGCAAGGTGATGGTAAACGGGGCGCTTTCGTCCATTTGCAGCAGTTGGGGGAAAAACAGGAAGGTCTTCTCCGCCAACACTTTGCCGCTGTCATCAAGGATGGTGGCGGTCAGCTCCAGTCCCTTCATTTGAGCAAAACGGACATTGGTGACGGTGCCGGCGATGATCAGGGCGGCATCCTGCTGTCTGGTTTCCCAAGCGATTGCCAGGTCGTAGGCCCGGTGACTTTGTGGGTAGGGCGTGGGCTGGCGGAGAGCAGTGCAGCCTGTTACTGTGGTGAACAACAACAGGACGATGACGGACAATTGCCGGACAGCATGCATGGTCCCCTCTTTCGACGGTGGTGATCTTTAGCACTGATCCATTCTTTTATTATCACAGATTCGGCGTTTTGCAACCCGCCGCGTCCCATTATCCTCCGAAAGGGAATGCCATGACCCCCCAGTTCTATGAGTTATTGTACGGTAAGGCCAGTATCAACCATCAACTGTTCATGTATCTGAACCACGCCACCAACCCGGTGCTGGATGCGCTGATGCCGATATTCACCTTGCTTGGTGGCTCGCGCATCAGTTATTACTATTTCCTGATCCTCTTTATCTGCGCCCTGGTGAACAAGGAGTGGGTGCCGTGGCGGGTGCTGCTGGTCTACTGCATCGCCACTTTCGTCGCCCTGGGGGCGGAAGAGCTCCTGAAAGGATTACTCCACGTGCCACGGCCGGCGCTGGCCATCGGCATCGAGCAGATTCACATTCTGGGCGAGGTGAAGCTGAAGAACTCCCTGCCGTCCGGTCATGCGGTATTTTCCTTCATGACCGCCTTTACCCTTGGGTACGGAAGGGGGCTCTCCTGGAAGCTGCCGCTTTTCATCTTCGCCCTATTGGTGGGATATTCAAGGATTTACATGGGGGCCCATTACCCGCTCGACGTGCTGGCAGGGGCGCTGGTGGGGATGGGGGGCGGTTTTGTGGTCTGGAAGTTGTACGAGCTTGTTGAAGGCCGTTGGCAGGGGAGAAAGGAAGCAACACCCGCGGATGATCCCAACATCATAGAGAGGAAATAAGACTCCTAATCAAATTGGCGTGGTTTCTCTTAAAAGATCACTGCGTGTATTTAAATTAAATCTTGTATTTCTTCGTTCAGGGGTGGCAAACACTCTTTTAAATTGTAGGGTTCTTTTGGTAACGGGAACAACGGGAATTGATCTCTGATAATTGTTCTGAAATCCGTTCCCATTTGTGCCATTTGTTGTAAATAGTTTGGGATGGATTTTAGTATTTTACCTCTCACTGTTGTATCAGTGCAAGCCGTCTGCATTGCGTTTAGCAATTTCTCTTCCAGATTTTCGTCGTCAGTTTTTAGATAATAGTCATCAAGACAATTAATTTCTTCCATCAAATTGTGCAATCTTTCGTCCATAGATATCGCAATAGTAGGCACCCCTGCTGGCATAGAAAGGACTTGGGCATGGTAACGGGAAGTTATCAATAGCGTTAGGCTGCGAAGCATTGCGGTAATTTGATATGTATCATAGTCTCTTGAACTGAAAACATGGCAATCTGGTTGTAATAATTTACTGAACTCTTCACAAGGATACAAATCCAATGCCTCCATACCGAAGATGGCAACTTTACACTGCTTGTCCTTGCTGAACCGGTTGACCGCTTGTGCAATACTGGAAATATAAGTTTGAAACTTTCTACGCCGGGACTCGGAGTCCGCCATAAAATACCACTTATCATAATGATATTCAGGGCGTTTTTTCGCATCGCCGGACAAGAATCGCCTGATGTCAGGTCGCACCGGCCACCAGAAAGGGTTTATCACCGCTATCCCTACTAGAGGTTGTACCCCATCCCAGTTCAGTTTGCTCTTCAGTTCGTTAATGGCCCAATCTTTGGGTGCGGGGTTGAAAATCCATGCCGTATCTGTTCCCAGATGCGCAACATATCCAAAATCTTTAATTTTTTCAACCGATGGTTTTGTTCTTCCGATGAATACAGTTTTGTCAAAATTGCTTTTTATGACGTTAAAAATTTTCTTGTCAATGTGACCGGCTTCGACCCCATAAGCAACGCATGGTTTGCCTTGTTTTTTCATAATACCAGCGGCTTCACTGAAAAAGCAAAGGAGAGAATTGGAAAAATTACTTTTTAGACATCCTCCTTCCGATAACACCACCATATGGTAATCACTACAAGCCTTGAGAAGCGGCGCAAAGAAATATGGACTAATCTCGATCTGCTTGGTTGGAGGAGGGAAATATGGAGAACTATTTTGTTTGTCCAGCGTAATTATCCCAATTTCAATATTTTCTGTGCCTAACAGATGGTTAACTTGTCTTACCATTGTCTCGACACGGGCATCGGAGCCGGTGTTACGTTTTCCATTGTATCCAACCACAAGGATTTTTAACTTCTCGGAAGGCTTCCAAACACGAAATTTACGAAGCTTTGATAGATTTATGGTTAAATTTGTGATTCTTCCCACTGCTATATCAGGATCAAACATATAATTACTCCCCTGCAAAATCAATTTCTGAAGTTAGTTTACTAAAGATTTGGCCATTTTTTTAGCAAGAGCCATAATGGTTACGATGGGCGGCTTGCCTAAGGCTTCCGGCAATATGGAGGCGTCAGCTATGTGAAGGTTGGTGATTCCTTTTACCCTGAATCTCTCGTCAACAACCGAACCGTAAGCAGCCGTCGCACCAGGGTGGGCTCCCCTGACATTTGTCTTGGAGATCGTATCGGCTTGAACGCCACTTTTAAGCAGGATCTCTTTAGCTATCGAAATGCCTATGTCCAATTTTTTCCTATCGGCATCAGTAACTTGCTTATGAACCTTCCCATCAGACGTTATGTACCCATTGGTATCGTCCGCAATCTTTACCATTAAGCCGTAGATATTTCCCTTCGTCAGCCAACTGCCCAAGTTATTCGTGTTAAGGGCATACCATAAATCTATGTCAATGTAGGGTGCTATAACGAATGAATTATCTGGATGTGCGTAAACGGTTGTCATCGGAATTTCCCGCTTTTCGGTAAAATGAGGACTTTGCCCATATACGACCACGTAGAGATCTAGAAATAAGCTCTTACCAGCTTCAACTCCAGAATTCTGCAAGATTACAGGCGTTCCTAATCCACCTGCGGCAAGGATGAATGTATCTGCCGTGATTTTAATTGGGGTTTCGTCCTTGGTGCCTAAAGCAGCTGTTGCTCTATCACCGTTTATCTCTATTTTGTTGATTGTTACGTCATCTAATACCGATACACGATGTAAGCTTGCTAATTCTGTGAGTTTCCTCTTTGCTGACCAGACGGCACCACGGCTGCAAATCAGTTCACATAGTGCGCATTGGTTACATTTTTTAAAGTCGATAAATTTCGGCATTGGTGTCATTTCATAGCCGAGGATCGAGGCTGCATCCGTTAATCGATTGGTATTGGGGCCAAGATGCGATTCTGGTACCGGTTTAATTCCAAGCCAACGAGAGGTTTCATTAAGTTCGGTTTCGATGTCGAAGTTGTATGAGGAAAGGTAGTTATTTGGAGGCAATATGCCGTTTGCACAGGAAACATCAACAGTTCCACCTACACCTAAACGTCGATAATATGCGAGTCCCTCTATAGTACTGGGGAAGGACCCATTTTCCTGATAAATTCTTTTCCCTCGTTCAATGACACCTTCCCCCATATTTGCATTCATATTCCCGCGTTCAGCAACTGTTACATGCTTGCCTGAATTCACAAGCTCACTGAGGCATGCTATAGCACCGGCTCCGCTACCGACGATAAGAACATCCGTATGAACTTCGAGCATTACCACTCCTTTGTTATTACATCTACGTGATAATTTCACGTTTTGCAGGTGCTTAAGGATGAATCATCTCATCTTGTTTTTTCGTACAATATCCTTAATATTCTCAAAATCAACGGTTGTATAGACTTTACGCATATTCATGAATGGCGGGACGATAAAGCCGTGTTTGAACAATGCATGCTTAATTTTTCTTAGTTTTTCAATCGGTATGTTCTCTGAGTCGGAAGAGCAACACTCGAAACAGCCCTCCATAGCGACGGCGATGGCTTCGGCAAAACATCCATAAATCATGTTATTTGATGGAAGGCCCCACAGATCAGCATGTTTCATTTCACCCGGAGGTTGAGCAAGCCCTCCTGCATAAATAACGATATCGTCTCTGTTCAGGTTCGCCGTTGTTACATTCTTAGGAAAACCTACATCACATACAATTGCCCCTGGCTTAAAATCTTCTTCTGAACAAAGGGTTTTCGTGGAGCTCGTAACGAAAATAACAATATCCGCTTCGGCGATTGCGTACTGATTTTGGGAAGTAAGTTCTATAAGAGTATTCTCAGTGATTGGCCAATCGCCGAAGAAATGGTTAAGTTTGGTACTATTTCTGCCAGTTAGGATCAACTTTTTAACTCTATTGCGAAAATAAGTGGCACAGGTTCGTCCGACACTGCCAGTTGCTCCGATAATCGAAATTGTCGATTCGGCAAGCTCGATACCTGTTTCGTCGCATAATTTTTTTATGCCTTCTACAGTCATGATGCTTGTAGCCGCAGTACCATTTGTAACTCGCATTTTGGAAGCCGCTTTTGCAACGATTGCTCCAGATGCGTTATCAGCAATCGATGTGAAACCGCCAAGTGCGCTGACGCTTGCACCCATCGAATCACTTAACTGTACCGCCTCTTCGACTTTTGATATCATCTTTTTACGGCCTTTTAAAAGTGCATCTGGAAGAAAGGTAGAAAGCACAAAAAAACCAGATATTATAGTGGACCCCATTTTCAGGACAATAGTTTAAGATGGTGCCTGCGATAAAAAGGAGCAGGCAATGAGCGAACGGAAGCGCAAAAGCTTTACCAGCCAGTACAAGACGAAAGTTGCTCTTGAAGCGATTCGAGGCAGCA